>CALRWU020000217.1:0-6085 GCA_943371945.1 Azorhizobium sp. AG788 | reverse complement strand
ACGATTCTGCTGCGCCATCAGGCGTCGTTGCAGGCGGTTGGCCAGACGCGACACGGCGCCCTGCAGGCCCTGAAGCTGTGCATCCAGATAGGCGCGCAGGCGCGTGAGCTCTTCAGGATCGCAGAGTTCGTCGGCGGTCTTCACCTCGTCATGGACGGTGGTGAAGGCCTTGTACTCCGACCTGAACGCGTCGCTGTCACGCCAGTTGGGACGCAGGGGCGTTGCTTCCTCGTCGGCGTCGTCCTCGGTGGCCTCCATGTCGGCATCGGCGTCATCGGCGGCGGCGGCCTCGATCTGGTCGCCGGGCTCGCCGTCTCCGGCATCGCTGGAATCCTGTTCCTGCGCCTCGCCTTCCCCCTCGCCATCCCCTTCCGAGTCGTCGGAAGCTTCGGTCTTGGCTTCGCCTTCCTCTTCTTCCTCGCCCTTCTCGTCTTCACTTTCCTTGACGCTCGATGTCTCGTCGCCGAGGCCGAGGTCGCGGAGGAGATCACGCATCAGGGAGGAGAACGCCTTCTGGTCGTTCAGGCTCTCGCGCGCCTTCGCCAGCGGACCCGCAGCCCTCTCGTTCAGCTCTGCCCGCCACAGCTCGGCAACGCTTTCGGCGGCGGGGGGCAGCTTGCGACCGGTGAGGACTTCGCGCAGCACGAATTCGAGCGCGTCATCCATCGGCGCGCGCGCCTTGTCAGTGACACGCGCATAGCCGGCGCGCTCGCAGCGCTGTTGCAGGACGGCGTCGAGATTTTCCGCTATGCCGTCCATCACTGCCGCACCGATAGATTCGATGCGGGCGCGTTCGGCAGCCTCGAACAGCCGGCGCGCATCCCCGCGCTGAGGCATGGCCTTGGCGTGGGCCTTGGTATTGTGGTGCGCGACGCGAAGCGCCAGCGCGTCTGCCTGTCCACGCGCCCGCGCCGCCGCCATCGGCGTCAGGTCTTTCGGCGGCGTGGTAAGCGTGATCTGTCCGTCCTGAACGCGTCCGCCGTCGACGGAGAAATCCACCGCAAGTTCGTCCTGCCCCGCGATCGCGCGCGTGGCGGCGCTGAGGGCGGACTTGAAAACATCCGATCGGTCGATGGGCCTGCTCATGACATCACGTTTAGGGCGACCCTGACCCGCTGGGAAGGGCCGGAAGAGTGGCCGAACGGTCGCGCCATGCCGAATCTGGCCTTTCCGTAATCAAGGAACGCCCGAGATCAGCGGGCGTTGGTTAGTAGAGACTTTGGAGCCCCCACATGAAATCCGTAAAAACCCTTATCGCCGCCGTCCTCGCCGCATCGTCGCTGGCCGCCTGCTCAACCCTTGGTGGAGCCGCGCTAGGCGGCGCGGCTGGCGCCGCTATTGGCAACAACACCGGCAATGGTGATGCGCAGACTGGCGCAGCCATCGGTGCAGCGGCAGGCGCCATCGCCGGCACGGTCGCAGACGACAACTAACCCCAGCACAACGCAGCTCGCCCTTTCGAGGCACATGGCAAAGGGTCAGGCGGGTTGCTCAAGTCGCTCCGGACGGAACGGCCAAACCAAAGGCCTCTCCTATCCGGCGCGCACTCGTTTCTGGATCATCCTGTTCGGTGTCGATCACGAGTTCCGCAGCGGGCATCCCTGCCTCCGCCTCCAGAAACTGCGGCCGCATCTCCCTCAGGAGTTCGCGTGACGCCAGCTTCCTGAACTGGTTGCGGCTCGCGTTCGCTATGCGCAACTCCTGCTCGTCTTCGGACAGGACAAGTCGGACGTAGCGCACCCTGCCACCGAGGCCTTCCACAAGCTCTTCCACGCGATCCGTGAAGCCGTCCGGCACGCTGGGCTCAGGCGCGAAGGTGAAGATCAGCGAGCGGCCCTGGCTGGCGGCGGTCTCGAACCCCGCCATCCACATCTGTTCGCGCAAGCGCACGAATTCGGGTTCGCCGAACTCCAGACGCTCAAGCAATGCATCAACGACGAGGTGATTGTGAAACAGCGGTAGCGAGGTCAGCCGCGCCAGTTCCTTCGCAACCGTCAGCTTGCCCGAGGCCGCGCCGCCCCAGATGAAGATCAGCTGCATCAGGCCCGATCCTCTCAGGCTTTGTCGAACAGCGCGATGGTCCGATCAAACGCCAGCGCGTCGGACGCGGTGTCGTAGTCCTGCGAATTCTTGCGCGCAAAGCCATGGCCAGCGTCATAAACATGGACGGGAATGTCTGGATGCGCCGCCTGGATCTTGTCCACGGCGCCGACCAGCGGGATGTGCGCATCCTTGGCGCCGAAATGGCAGATCGTCGGGCACATCGGCGTCATGCCGACCATCTGGGCGATGTTGCCGCCATAATAGCAGGACGCCGCCGCGAGGCCCTCGATCCGCGAGCTGGCGAGCCAGCTCATCGTGCCGCCATAGCAATAGCCGGTGATGCAGACCTTGCCCGCCTTCGACAGCACGTCAAAGACGCCGCCGATATCGTTCATCGCATTCTCGGGGCCGTTGCCCATCGCCAGTTCGACGCCGCGCGCCATGTTGGCTGCCACGTCGGCAGGCTGCACGATGAAGCCGGGCGCCGCGCGATCGTACATCGATGGAGCGATAGCTTCGTATCCCGCCGCGCCAAGACGCTCGGCCATTTCCTTGATGTGGTCGGAAAGGCCAAAAATTTCCTGCACAACGATCACACCGCCCTTGCGGGGGCCCTGTGCTTTCACGTGGTAGGCGTCGAAGGTGAAGCCGTCGCGGCTGTTGACACGGATCATGTCGCCTTTGGTCATCAGGGGTCTCCGTGCCTCGCGCGGCTCAAGTTTTGAAGAACAGTCCTACGCCGACTGTAAGTATGCCGGTCAACAGCAACAGCAAAGCGACCGCCATTGCGCATCCCGGTCCGGGCTGGCTGCCAAAGTTAGATGTGCGGAAGCGCCACGCCAGAAGCCCCCCGGCTACCAGCATGACCGCGCCGATCAGAATCAGCTTCCAGTCCATCGCATCGCTCCCGCGGCGCCGCATACGAGTAGCGCTCCGCAAATGCGGCGCTATTTCAGGTCCTTGACCATCACGCGCATGGCGCGGCTACGGCCCTGACGCAGACCGCCCGAAAAAGTCTTGCTGCCGATATCGGCAAAACCCCAGCGCTCGTAGGCGGCGCGGGCCCATTCGGCATGCTCCATCACATCGAGCCAGACATAGCTGCATCCATCTGCCTTCGCCTGAGCCTCGGCAGCTTCGAGCAGCTTCTTGCCGATGCCGCCGCGGCGCGCGCCGGGAAGCAGATAGATACGCGGGATCTCTGCCCCGCCCGCCTTGTGGTTGAGCGGCTCGAGCGAGCCGACGAACATGGTGAGGAAGCCCACGCCGACACCATCCTGCCGCGCGATCCATACGCGTGCATCGGCTCGCGCCAACGTCGCCAGCATCGCCTCGGCGCCGAACGTCTTCAGCTGCTGAAAGAAGCCGGCCGCATCATCCCAGTCATCGTGGTAGGCGGCGGCGTAGGCCGCTGGTCCAATGATGCCGAGATCTGGCGCATCGGCAGCCGTCGCGCGGGTGACGATCAGGTCGGTCACGCCACCTTCACCATGGCTGCGCTCTCCGGGAGCTCTTTCGCGAAGGCGCGCTGGTAGAACTCGGCAATCGCCGGGCGCTCAAGCTCGTCGCACTTGTTCACGAAGGTCATGCGGAAGGCGAGACCGATATCGCCGAAGATCAGCGTATTCTCGCCCCAGGTGATCACTGTACGCGGGCTCATCACGGTCGAGATGTCGCCGGCGATGAAGCCGTTCCGCGTCATGTCGGCGACGCGCACCATCTTGCCGATGGTGGCCTTATCGAGGTCCGGCACTTTCGCAGCGACGATCTCAACCTCTGCATCGTGCTCGAGATAGTTGAGCGTCGAGACGATCGACCAGCGGTCGAGCTGGCCCTGGTTGAGCTGTTGCGTGCCGTGATAGAGGCCGGTCGTGTCGCCGAGGCCAACTGTGTTGGTGGTGGCGAACAGCCTGAAGTTCGGGTGCGGCTTCATCACGCGGTTCTGGTCGAGCAGCGTCAGCTGGCCCGAGGCCTCGAGAATACGCTGGATGACGAACATCACGTCCGGACGGCCGGCGTCGTATTCGTCAAACACGAGGGCGATCGGGCGTTGCAGCGCCCAGGGGAGAATGCCCTCCCGGAATTCGGTGATCTGCTTGCCGTCCTTGAGGACGATGGCGTCCTTGCCGACGAGGTCGATGCGCGACACGTGGCTGTCGAGGTTGATGCGGATCAGTGGCCAGTTGAGGCGCGAGGCGACCTGTTCAATGTGGGTCGACTTCCCCGTCCCGTGATAGCCTTGGATCATCACGCGGCGATTGTACTTGAAGCCCGCGAGGATCGCGCGCGTGGTCTGCGGATCGAAGCGATAAGCCGGGTCATGATCCGGCACATAGGACGAGCGCTCGGCGAAGGCCGGCACTTTCCAGTCGAGATCGATCCCGAATGTTTTCTTCGCGTCGAGCTCTTTCGTCGGCGCGAGCGAAATCAGGGCGTCAGAAGGGTCAGTCACAGCCATGGGCGGAAAATCTCTCGTATCCTTGGCCCTGATATAGGCGGACCGGCGGACACATTGCAACGCAGCACGTCGGCCCATGCTGTCGCGTGAATCCGCCCATCGCGGCTGATAATTCTCGCAAATCACCCTTTCGGGCGATTGCCCATCCCGGCTTGTGGGGCTTTGCTGATCGCAAACTTGCGGCGTGGGAAAGGTCCGGCATGGCAAAGGTTCTTGGAATTGGCGGCATATTCTTCAAGTCGAAGGATCCGGCGGCGCTGATCAACTGGTATCGGGACGTCATCGGTCTTGAGGTCCACGACTGGGGCGGCGTGTTCCTCACTCCCGAAGCCATGGCCGGGCATGCGGGCGCTGGCACGGTGTTCGCCCCATTCAAGCAGGACACGACCTATTTCGAGCCCTCGACCAAAGACTTCATGATCAATTTCGCGGTCGATGATCTGGACGCCATCCTGGCCAGCTGCACGAAGCATGGCTTGGACGTGAAACGGCTGCCTGACGAACCGAACGGAAAGTTCGCCCATATCAGCGATCCGGAGGGGACGCGGATCGAACTGTGGGAACCTAAGCCAATGTAGGCTTAAGCCAGCCCGCTCGACTTCAGCGCCTTGAAGGCGCGAATGACGACGTGGAGGCGGTGTTCCATCGAGCGGTCGCCGCCGTTGGAATCGGGGTGGTACTGCTTGACCAGCACGCCATAGCGCTCGCGCACCTGGGCCGGCTGGGCGTTGTGCGGCAGGCCCATTTCGTCGAGCGCACGGGTCTGAAGGCGGGTGCGGCCACGGGCTTCGGCATTGGCTTCGTCGCCGCCTTTGCCCACATGGCCATCATAGAGCCAGTTCTTTGCCCCACGCCAGGAACGCGGATTGTTCATCCGGGCCGCCCTGCCCTCGGCGCCGATCGGACCACCGCCCATTTTCCAGGTCGGCTTATGGCCATGGCCTGCCGATGCCTGGAACGCCGTGATTTCGTCCTCGGTCATGCCATCGAAGAAATCGAACTCTTCGTTGTATTCCGCGGCGTGGCGCTGGCAGAACCAGTGATGGTCCTCGGGCGCTTCCTTCTGACCGGGAACCTGAACGATGCGCGCAGCGAAAGGTTTCGGGGCCTTGCACAGGCCGAGTTCGTCACAGCCCTTGCGTTCGCAGCGCTGGACGTAAGCTGCGCCCTTCCTGCGTCCACCCGGGGGGTTGACGCGGACATCCACAAACTTGACGCGGTAAGCCCGCATGTAATCTTCGGCGGCCGACATGGATCTGACTTTGGGATGTCTTTGTTAATGGCGCAAGAATTGACAAGCCGCAGCGAACGCATTCGTTCCGCTCTGGTGGCTGCCTTCTCTCCAGATGAACTTGATATAGTGGATGAATCGCATCTTCACCACGGCCATGCGGGCGCAGCGCCTGGCGGCGAGACACACTATGCGGTGAGGGTTCGGTCGGCGGCGTTTGGAGGGCTGTCGCGTCTGGCGCGACATCGTGCCGTCAACCAGGCGCTAAAGGCAGAGTTCGAGACCGGCTTACACGCCCTGCATATCGACGTCAGCTGATCTCACGATGCGAACCTGGCCCGCGTACACGGGTC
>CALRWU020000216.1:0-6091 GCA_943371945.1 Azorhizobium sp. AG788 | reverse complement strand
AGCCGGTCGATCGGGAACCCCCCGCAATCGCCCTTCAGCAGGTTGAGGTGGGTGACGATGCGATCGACGTGGCTCTTGGCGAATACCGAGTTGGCGGCGACGATCTTCTGCCAGTCGTCCGGTGTGGCGTTGGTGAACGCCGTAAAGGTGGCGCGGCCCATGGGCTCTTCGTGGCTCACGTCGGCAGTCGGGACGGTTTTGAGATCGTCGGCCATCGGGCGCTCCCTCGTGTTTCATGACAGAGTAACGCACGCTACACGGATGGCAATTCGTGCCGGCCGCACGGCTCAGACGTAACGAATCCATGCTTTCACGAGCGTTTTGAGGGCGGGAAGGTTGGCCTGCAACGCCGGGCCGGCTCCCAGCGTGGCGAGCGCCCTGTCCTTCCCCAGCCATTTCAGCAGCCCCTTGGGATCGGGAACGGCGTCGGCCGGCGCTTCCTTCCCGATCTTGGCGCCGAGATGGAGGACCATCTGCACCGTCTCCCGCGAGCGCAGGTTCACGGTGGCGAACCATTCCGTCGTGCGAAATGAGAGCGAGTTCCATTTGACGCCGTCGGAGATGGATGTGTCGACGGCGCGGATGGCTTTACGGACGTTGGCGTAGTCTGCAGCAAGTGGATGACCGAGCGCGGCCATGAAGGTGTCGCCGGTGGGTTCGGGTTTGGCTGATGATTTCGGCGCAGGTTTCGGCGCCTTTGTGGCGGCCTTCTTCGGGGACGTATTCCTTGCCGCCGCTCTAGCAGGCGCCGTTGTCGCGCGCGCCTTCATCTTCGTCACCTTGTAGACCTTCCCCGCCTTGTCACACGTCGTCCATTCGCCGACCTGCACGCCGCGGTCGAACGAGCCCGACCGCATGATGACGCCGTCCTTGCGGTAGAACTCCCAGTGGCCCTGCATCTCGCCATAGAGCGTCTGGCCCTTGTTCCAGATCGTCCCGTCGGAGTGATAGCCGATGGAGGGGATGAGTTTTGGCAGGCAATTCGCCCTGTCTCTCTCCGGCCGTCGCTTTCGCTCCGGCGTTCGTCACTCGATTTCGTCCCCCGGACAAAATCGTCAGCGCGACACGCGTGCCGCGCTGACCAATCCTCACCCAGCCAGCAGCATCTGCGCCATGATGTTGCGCTGGATCTCGTTGGAGCCGGCGTAGATTGAGGTCTTGCGGTTGTTGAAGTAGCTGCCGGCGGAGGTGATCAGATGCTCGGGCGCCGGGAGCGGCTCGTTCGAGCGGCCCTCAAGGTGAGCGTAGGTGTCCTGCACGAAGGGCTCGGCGTAGACGCCGGCAGCTTCAAGCACGAGCTCCGTGACCTTCTGGCCGATCTCGGATCCGCGCGTCTTCATCAGCGACGACATGGCGCCGACCGACTGGCCGGAGGACAGCTTGTCGAAGATGCGGCGTTCGGTGGCGTCGAGCGCTTCGATCTGGATTTCGAGGTCCGCGAGCTTGCGGGCGAAATCGGGATCTTCCAGCAGAGGACGGCCCGACGCGGTTTCCATGCGCGCGATCTCACGCGCCTTGCGGAGTGCGTTGAGATTGCCCGGCGCGTAGGCCGAGCCACGTTCGAAGGTCAGCAGGTATTTGGCGCAGGTCCAGCCCTCGCCTTCGGCCCCGATGCGGTTTTCGACCGGGACTTTCACGTTGTCGAAGAAGACGGAGTTGATCTCCTGCTCGCCGACGGGCGTGTCATCCAGCGTGTTGATCGGGCTGATCGTTATGCCGGGGGACTTCATGTCGACGAGGATAAAGGAGATGCCGTTCTGCTTCTTGTCTTCCTTTGACGTACGGACGAGGCAGAAGATCCAGTCGGCCCACTGTGCGTGGGTCGTCCACGTCTTGGAGCCATTGAGGATATAGTGATCGCCTTCGCGCTTGCCACTCATGGCGAGGCTGGCGAGGTCCGAGCCCGAGCCCGGCTCGGAATAACCCTGGCACCACCAGACATCGGAGTTCCGGATCGGCGGCAGGAATTTCTTCTTCTGCTCGTCCGTGCCGAACTTCATGATAACGGGGGCGCACATGCGCACGCCCATCGAGCTCATGCGCGGCGCGCCGGAGAGCGACATCTCCATTTCGTAGATATACTTCTGGGTCTGCGTCCAACCGGGCCCGCCATGCTCGGTCGGCCAGTTGGTGACGAGCCAGCCCTTCTCGGCGAGCTTTTTCAGCCAGGCTTTCTGGTGTATCTCGTCCAGCGAGCCGTTCTTGGTAAGCGCCATGCGCTTCTTGAGATCGTCCGTATAGTTCTCGGCGATCCAGGCGCGGACTTCGTCGCGGAATTTCAGTTCGTCGGCGGTAAATTCGAGATCCATATCAGCTGACCTTGTCCATGCGAGTCACGACCGGTGCGCCATCGAGGAACGGCCCCATGGCGCGGCCAAGACGCTTGAAGTGCTCGTAGCCACGATGCGCGTCGACGGCGGCGGCGTCCTTGTACTCTTCCATGAAGATGTACTTGGTTGTGGAGCCCTGCACCTTGAACAGACGATAGAGCAGCACGCCTGGTTCGTTGGCGTTGACCGCCGCCTCAAGCTCTTTCGCGGCGGCTTCAAAGTCCGCCTGCGAGCCCTCTTTCACGTTCAGTTCGGCCACCGCACCAATCATCTGTTTCCTCCGTCTTTGGCGGTCAGAATAAGGGTTACAGCGGGCTTGTCATCTGCCAGCTTGGCGCATGCTGAATGAAGGGCTTTCGCGATGGGTGACGACCTGCAGGCCCGCCGTATCGAGACGGTGAAGCGCCACATGGCGCTGGAGATTACCCATGACTGGGACGGCGTAATCGCGACCTTCGACCATCCCCGCTACGAGATGAACGGTTATGGCCCGGTGTTCGATGGTGAGGATGCCGTGCGGGCCTATTTCGCTGCGTCACGGACCCCCTTCCCCGACCAGGGGAATGAGGTAATCGCGATAGCGGCGGATGGCGACACCGTGCTGGTCGAGTTCTGGCTTACCGGCACGCACACCGGTCCGCTGAAGGTGGGCGACCGGGTGATCCCGCCGACAGGGCGCAGCTTTCGCGTGCGCATCGCGGCCAGCTTCGAGTTCAAACCGGGCACGGACCGGATCATCTGCGAGCGCCCCTATTTCGACCAGACGGCCGTGTTCAAGGCGCTGCAGCTGACTTGACCTGCCCTACTCGCTTTCGTCCGCGTAATTCTTGACGCCAGCTGAGTCATTCAGGCGCGCGCCGGCGAGGATGCCCGGCAGAGCGTGGTTGCCTTCATGGCAGGCGTACTCGTAGGCGGGCTTTGGCGAACGGTTGAACACCATCTCGGCCTTCCACGGTTGCGAGAACAGCGTGGGATCTTCGACGGTGAATTCGTAGAGGATCTCCGCGTCGCTCACGCGACTGAAGCGTTCGGTGACCTTGCCGTTCGGGGACAGCAGGTAGCTGGCCGAGAAGAAGGTGCGGAGGCTTTCGCCGGGATTGAAGTTGGTGGTTTCGACGACAAGCGTGTCGCCATCCCAACGCCCCTTGGAGCGGCCGAGCCATTGATAGACATCCATCTTGGCATCGCCGAGCGGGATGATGCGTGCGTCGTGATTCATCTCGACATTGATGAGCACGTAGTCCTTCGTCTGCACGAACTGGTACGTGTTGTTGTACATCACGTTGATCATGGGCGGGCCGCCGGTCGAACCGAAGCCGACGAGGCAGCGTTCGGCCATCGGGCGCGTTTCGGGGCCATCGAACGTGTTGCGCACGAAATACAGGCCATCGTCGAACTTCTTGCGGCCCTCAGTGGTGTAGGGAATTTTTCCGTTCGGCGGGTCGACGATCCAGGACGAGCGCTTCTCGCCATTGATGGTGGCGTAGTGCGTGCCGGCGTCGACGTAGAAGCTGTTATAGCCGCCCACGTCCTGCCCCGCTTTCGGCGCGCCGGAGTTGGGATCCGTGGGCTGGGCAGAGCGCGCGTCAGCGGCGGCGCGGCCAGCTTCGAGCTTTTGCGCCTGCTCGGCGGGGATTGCCAGGTCCTTGAACTGGCTCGAGCGCTCCAGGCTGGTGAGCGAGGTATTGGTCCAGAACCCCTGCAGGTCGGGCCTGCCGTCTGCGGCGCGCGGCGGAGTGTAGCCGCCGGCCTGAGCAAGCGCGGCGGGCGCAAAGACGGCGGCAGCGGCAATAGCGGTCAGAATGCTGCGGGCGTGGATGTTCATGTGCCTCTCCCTGGATTCGAACCGCTTATGGCGCGGTTTCTGCGCGGACAATAAGCCAAAGCCCTCGATTGTCACGTCACGGGGCCGTCACTCGGGCGGAACAAGTGGGGCCGTTTCGGGGTTTCTGCCAGAGCCTCTGGAGATGACCCATGAACATTTTCGACCGGATCAAACAGGACCACAACGCCTCGCGCGAGGTGATCGCCAAGCTGAAAGCGACCGAGCCGCACGAGGGGGAGGCGCGGACCCGGCTGTTCAACCACCTGAAGATCGACATGTGGGCCCACCACAAAATCGAGGAGGCGGTGTTCTACGCGTACCTGCGCGCTGGCGAGGCCATGCATGGCGAGGCGATGGAAGCCTATAACGAGCACCACATGGCCAATGGCGTGTTCGAGGAGCTCGATACCTTCCCGGTCGACACGGAGGAGTGGGGCATGAAATTCAAGGCGCTGTGCGAACTCGTCGAGCACCACATGAAGGAGGAAGAGCGCGACTTCTTCCCCGAAGCCAAGAAGGTCATTCCGGCGGAGGTCGCTAAGCTGATGGGCGAGGCGTTCGATCGGCGGAAGCGCGTGGTGATGGAGGCGCTTCAACCGATCGATTTACCTGCGGAGATGGAGAAGGCTTAGTCCAATTTGGTCCGAGTCCGCGCTTTTCGAATGATCAGGGCGGCCGCAAACGTATAGGCCGCAGCCGCTACCGCCAGCGCAATCGCTCCAAAAAATGTGAGTTCAATACCGACGGTGTAATTGTGGTGGAGCCAGAGGTAGGTGACGACGGCCATAACAACAAGCATAGCGATCAACACTAGAATGACCGCCAAAACTTTCATCGCTAGCCCTACTCGCCCTTGAACACCGGTTCGCGCTTCTCGAGGATCGCGGCGACGCCTTCTTCGTGGTCCTTGGTGTGGTGCATCAGGCCCTGCGCGGCGGCGGACATTTCCATGATCGTGTCGTAGTTCGCCTGCGTGCCGTGACGGAGCAGTTGTTTCGCAACGCGGAGGGATTGCGGCGGCTGTTTCGCGATAGAGTTTGCGAGCGCCATCGCTTCGGTCATCAGCTGGTCGCCGGGCACGACTTTCGAGACGAGGCCCCATTCGAGCGCCGTCTTGGCGTCGATCAGGTTGCCGGTGAACAGGAGTTCGCAGGCGCGGCTCATGCCGATGACGCGGGGCAAGAGCCACGCGCCGCCATCGCCGGGGATGAGGCCGAGCTTGAGGAAGGTGACGCCATACTTTGCGTTGTCAGACGAGATGCGGATGTCGGCCATGCAGGCGACGTCGCAACCGAGACCAACGGCCGCGCCATTGACGGCCGCGATCAGCGGGATTTCGAGATTGTAGAGAGCGCGCACGATCTGGTGGACGCCGGTCTTGTAGTTGTCGCGCACTTCGGCCGGGTTGCCGGCGAAGGAGCCGACGCGGTCACGCATCGCCTTGACGTTGCCGCCGGCCGAGAAGCCCTTGCCCGCGCCGGTAAGGATGGCGCACCGGAGCGTGTGGTCCTTGTTGATCTGCGCGCAGGCGTCACGCACGGCATCGCCATCGCCCGGCTCGCCCAGCGCATTCATGGCGTCCGGACGGTTCAGCGTCAGGATCGCAATGGGGCCTTTTTTCTCGAGCGTGATCATGAGCGGGTTTCCTGCCGGTTTATCGTTGGCGGAGGGATTAGCGGGCAAATGAGGGGATGTCATCTGTAGCCGGCTGACGGGTTGGTGAGGATCGTTGGTCGTAGGGTGGATTGAGCGGAGCGATATCCACCTTTTGGTTGGCCCGGCGCGAGGGTGCATTTCACTCCGCTCAATGCACCCTACGGGCATGCGCTCTCTGCAGGACCGGCAGCGCCGTCCGGGATGCTGTAGCTCCCTCCTTACGCCAGAGGCTTCGGGAGGCGGGTGGGTCTCCAGATAGGTGGAGGGCCCGGGGACGCGG
>CALRWU020000215.1:0-6096 GCA_943371945.1 Azorhizobium sp. AG788 | reverse complement strand
AGGATGTGATGCGGGACGCGGCGCTGCGGTTGCAGACTGCGGGCGTCGAGGGTGCATGGCGCGATACGCGGCTGTTGCTGGCGCATGCTCTGGGGATCGAACCGGTCGATGTGATCATGCGCGAGATGGAGGATGTCGAGCCGGTGGGGCTGACGGCGTTCGAGGCTGCGGTGCAGCGGCGCGAGGCGGGCGAGCCGGTGTCGCGCATCCGCGGCTGGCGCGAATTCTACGGGCGGCGGTTTCGCGTGACGCCGGACGTGCTCGATCCGCGGCCGGAGACGGAGCTGCTGGTGGACGTCGCGATTGCGCGGCTGCCGCGGGACGGGCGCGTGCTGGATCTTGGCGTGGGGTCGGGCTGCATTCTTCTGTCGGTGCTGGCGGAGCGGAGCGATGCGAGCGGCGTGGGTGTGGATATTTCGGCGGCGGCGCTGGAGGTCGCGCGTGTGAATGCATCGGTGCTGGGCGTGGCGGTGCGTGCCGAGATGATCGAAGGCGGGTGGGATGTCGCGTTGCCGGGACGGTTCGATCTCGTGCTGTCGAACCCGCCCTACATTCCGGCGGTGGAGATGGCAGGTCTGGCGCGGGAGGTGGTTAATCACGATCCGCATCTGGCGTTGACGCCGGGTGGGGATGGGCTGGACCCTTATCGGACGATCCTCGCGCGCGTGCCGGACCTGCTTGCGCCGGGCGGGTGGATCGGATTCGAATTCGGATTGGGACAGGCTCCCGCAGTAAGCGATCTGATGAAGTGCGCTGGGATGGAGGCGGTCGAGGTGATGCGTGATCTGGCGGGCATCGAACGCGCTGCATTCGGTCGCAGGTCACCAGGCGCCCCGTAAACCAAAGACCTGCAATCCGAAAAAGCACAGGAAATCGCTTGGCGCGGCAGTCCAAACAGGCTAGCGTTTGATGACGGACCGCAGGCGATTCCTGAATATCGGGTAGTCAGCCAGCCTCCGTTTGGGTTTGCAATGGCAGACCGCAATCCGTCCAAATGGGGCGCATACTCTGAAGATCCGGGAAGGTTACATGAAGCGTCAGCGGGGGCGCGGGCGTAAGCCCGGCGGCGGCGGCGGTGGTGGTGGTGGCAATAACAACCATAACCACGGCAACCGATCGCTCGAGAGCAATGGACCGGATGTAAAAATCCGGGGCACGGCCGCGCAGATCTACGAGAAGTACGCACAGTACGCTCGTGACGCGCAGTCGGGCGGCGACCGCGTGAGGTACGAAACGTATCTTCAGCACGCCGAACACTATTATCGCGTGATGGCGGCCTCGATGCCGCGCGAGCGCCTGCTGCAACAGCAGAATGGCGAAGGCGCGCAGAACGGCCAGTCGTCCATGGACGGAAATGGCCAGCAGCAGAATGAAGGCGGCGCATACGGCGATCAGTCGGACGCGGCGCGGTTCAATGAGCAGAATGGCAACCAGCCGCAGGGCGGCCACAACACGATCGGCCACAGCCAGACGCACAACCAGAACAACAACAATCACACCAACAATGACGCGGACGATGGCGACGATGAAGATGATCGTCAGGACGTAGAACAGCCGCGCCGCGAAGTTCAGACGCGTGATGCGCAATCTCGTGACGGCCAATCTCGTGACGGCCAATCTCGTGACGGGCAGCCGCGTGAGGTTCAGGCGCAAGACGCCCAGCCTCAGGACGCTCAGTCGGGTCAGGATGATGGTCCGGAAGGTCCGGGTCGTCCCCGTCGTCGGCGCGGACGCCGGCGGAATTCTGAAGGCGGACCGAATGTCGGCGGTGAAGCAGCGGGCGGTGGCGACACCGAAGCACGCTCGGCGCTTGACAGCCTTGCTCGCAAGCAGGGGGCGCTCGCAGGCGGTTGATCGCCTCCAGGCTAGCGGACGAAATTCTTGAAGGACACTTGGGCGGGCTGCACAGCGATGTGCGGCCCGTCTGCTTTCGGGGGCGGCGTTCTCAGGTCGGGATTTTGGCTTTCAGCGCTTCGATCTCCAGCTGCAGCTTTTCGACGTGGAGTTCGCGTTCGGTTGCGGCTTCGGCCGAGAGGTAGTGGCGGAATTTGACCAGCACCCAGCAGGTGTAGGCTGCCGCTGCGGCGAGGATCAGCATGAAGGCGGCGAGGCCGAAGCCGCCGGTGGTCGCGGTCGAACAGTCGGTCGGGGAGTTGGACGCCAGGGCGGCGATGACGAAGAGCAGGGCGAAGAGTCCGTTGCCGCCGATGCAGGCGATCTGGGCGTGAAGCGGCATGTTGGGACCCCCGTTATGTCGAGTGGAGGTTAGGCCGTGCCGATCCGCGCGCCAAGGTTTGACCGGCGGACGCACTCGCCGCATAAACAGACACGGGGCAAGGCGGGGGACAGCATGGCCATTGTTGCATTGATCGGCGCAATTCTCGGCGGCATCGGTTTTCTCTGGTACCGCGCGCAACAGGTGAAGGGCGCCGCCGAAACCGTCATCGATGTTGCAGGCAGGGCGAAAGGCATGATCAGCCGCGCGCGCTTCCGGCAACGCTCGGGACAGTCCGTGCTCGCGGGCGTGGATTCTCCGGGCATGGCGGTGGCGACACTGCTCTATAGCCTGACGGCGCTCCGGCGTCCGGTCACGCTGACCGACGAAGACAAGATCGACACCCTGCTCGAAACGGTCTGCCGGATGAACAAGCCGGATCGCGAAGACTCCATGGCGTTTGCGGCGTGGGCCTCGGGTCAGGTCGCTGATACGGGCGAGATCGTCCGCCGCTTCCTGCCGATCTGGACAGACGCGCTGCAGCCGCCGGAACGGCAGGAACTGATCGATATGGCCGTTGCGGTCGCAAGCCCCGGAATGGAGCCGACCGATGCACAGGCCGCGGTTCTAAAACGGTTGCGCGAGGGGTTGCTGCCGCGCTGACCGGTTTGCGATCAGCCGGCCATCGTGAAGGCGCAGAGCTTGTTGCCGTCGAGGTCGCGGAAATAGGCGCCGTAGAAGCCACCGCCGCGGTCACCGGGCGCGCCTTCGTCCTTGCCGCCAAGCGACAGGGCCTTGGCGTGCAGCAGATCGACCTTCTCGGCCGAGGCGCAGCGCAGGGCGATCATGTTGCCATTGCCGCAGTGCTGGTCAGCGCCGTCATAGGGTTTGGTCACGCCGAACAGCGGGCCTTGCGCGAAGCCGTAGAGCTGGCCGTGGGACAGCTCCATCACGCGCTTGCCGCCGAGTTCTGACAGCAGGGCGTCGTAGAAGGCCAGCGCCTTGTCGAGATCTTTCGCGCCGATCGTGGTGTAGCCGATCATGAAAATTCCTTCCCTGCGTGTGCAGGGAAGGAATCATGTCAGCGCGGTCTGGGCAAGGTTTGCTTGCCTTCAAACCTACATGCCGGGCGCGTAGAAAGCGCACAGCTTGTTGCCGTCGAGATCGCGGAAATAGCCGGCGTAGAACGTGTCGCCGCGCGGGCCGGCCGGGCCTTCGTCCGTGCCGCCTGCCTTGATGGCGGCGTCATAGACTTCGTGGACCTTTTCCTTCGAGGGCATCTGCAGCGCGACCATCGTGCCGTTGCCGAATGTCGCCGCGCTCTTGTCGTAGGGCTGGGCCACTGCGAGCATCGGGCCTTGTCCGTTCGAGTAGGCGGTGCTCGTGCCGAAATCCATCGCGCGTTTGCCGCCAACCGGCGCCAGCACCTTGTCGTAGAAGTCGAGGGCTCGACCGTAGTCATTCGTGCCGAGCATCACATAGCCGATCATTGTTTCCTCCATCCGTTGTGAGGCGAAGTCTGCGCATCCTGCGTGGCGCCGGCAAGTCGCCGCGCGCGGCATGCTGACAGAACGGTGTGCGCAGACCGCATTGTCACGTGGCGGAAATCTCGGATGGGGGCGGAGGAAATGTCGGTGCGGTGATCCCGCGTCCGTCGAAGGATACACGCGGGCTTGCGGCACAAAGCAAAAGGCCCGCTCCTTGGAGCGGGCCTTCGCATTTGAGGGCTATTCGAACAGCTTGGCCCAGCGGGGCTTCTTGCGGGTCTTCCAGGCGCCGCGGTGGTAGGCGTCAGAGCCGATGAGCGGCACGATGGTGGTGGCTTCGGCGAAGACCATCTGTTCGTGCGTGGTCGAGACCTTGCCCCACGAGGCTGCTTCTTTCAGCGTGGAGGACGAGCAGGCGCCGTCGCGGACGTCAGCGACAGTGATCTGCACGGCGTATTTGTGGACCTCGGCTTCGACGCCGAGGATCTCGGCGCAGACAACAGTGTCCTGCGCGAAGTTCTTCGGCACGCCGCCGCCGACCATGAAGAGGCCAGTCGTGCCCGCTGCGATCTTGATGTCGGTCAGTTCGCGGAAGTCCGCGACCGCGTCGATCATCAGGTAGGGCTTCTTCGCCTTGGCGCGCTCCTTCTGGTGTTTCACCAGACCGAAGCCGGCAGACGAATCCACGAAGGCCGGGCAGAAGATCGGCACGCCTTCCTCGTAGCAGGTCTGGATCAGCGAGCCTTTCTTCTTGGCGTTGCCGTCCGCCAGCCACTTGCCCATCTCGTGGATGAACTCACGCGAGGAGTAGCCGCGCGGTTCGAGCGCGTTCGCAAGCTCGAGGATCGTGTGATCGCACGCCTGGAGTTCTTCCTCGTCGATGTAGGTGTCGTAGATGCGGTCGATGTAGTTCTCGCGCAGGACGTTGTCGTCCACTTCGCCAGCGGCCTGATAGTGCTTGAAGCCGAGGGCCTCGAAAAAATCCATGTCGACGATCGAGGCGCCGGTGGCGATGATCGCGTCGATCATGCCGAACTTCACCATGTCACGGTAGACGTGCATGCAGCCGCCCGCCGAGGTGGAGCCGGCGAGGATGAGCCAGGTCGAGCAGCCCTTTTCCTTCAGCGCCATGTTGAAGATGTCGGCGGCGCGAGCAGTGTCGCGGGACGAGAACGACATCTTGCGCATCGAGTCGATGATCGGACGCGCGTCGTAGGACGTGATGTCAACGTGCTCGACGGTTTTTCCGAGCAGCTGGGCTTTCGTGTTGTTGCGCTTCTTGGCGACGGCTTTGACGGGCGCGGCTTTGGCGGTGGGCTTGGTGGCCATTGGACGGTGACTCCAGAAGAGAGGACGTCAGAAGGGCGACGGCCAGCCTGGTTTGGCGGGGATATAGCAGTGTGCGGAGGGATTTAAATAGCCAAAGCGCGGCGTGCGCCCGGAATAGAAAAGCGCGGGCCGGGGTTCATCGGCCCGCGCTTCCATTTGTTACAGTTTGACTACTGCACGACCTTCAGGCGGCGCTGTGTCTTGCGAGCCGTACGGCGCGGAGCCGCGGCGCGCTTGTCGACAACTCCGTACATCGAGGTCCACGGCTGGTCCTGGACGGCGACGTCTTCCGTCTCGCCAAAACCGTTGAACCGCGTCTGCATGGCGACGCCATAGGCGCCGAGCATGCCGAACTCGATATAGTCGCCTTCGCGGATGTCGGCGGGGAGGACGAAGGGTCCTTCCATCGCATCCAGCGAGTCGCAGGTCGGGCCGTACAGCTTGAACGGCTGGTCGGAGCCTTCGAACGCGCCATCGGGGCGGTGAGCCTTCACGGGGAAGGGCCACTTGCAGTGCGCCGCGTCGAACAGGTTGCCGTAGGAGCCATCGTTGATGTGCAGCGCACCGTCCTTCACCAGCTCGACGCGGGCGAGGATGGACGTGCTTTCAGCAACGAGCGCACGGCCGGGTTCGCACCACAGCTGGGCGTTCATGGCGACCGGCATCTGCTCGAACACCTCCTTGATGACCTTGACGTAGAGCTCAAGGTCGGGAGGCGTCATGCCCGGGTAAGCCGACGGGAAACCGCCGCCGACATCGACGACATCAAGGATGACGCCCGCTTCGCGGATGATCTGCGAAGCCAGCTCCATCGCGTCGCGATAGGCGGACGGATTCATGCATTGCGAACCGACGTGGAAGGAGACGCCGAGATTGTCGGCAAAGCCGCGCGCCTTGCGCAGCAGGGCCGGAGCATTCTCTTCGCTCACGCCGAACTTGTTCGACAGTGCGTAAAGCGCGTCGGAGTTGTTGACCGCAAGCCGCACGATGAGCGTGAGGTCGTCGGCGCGCTGGGTAGCGGCGACGATTTTCTCGAGCTCAGCCTCGCAATCGAGCGAGAAGACG
>CALRWU020000214.1:0-6100 GCA_943371945.1 Azorhizobium sp. AG788 | reverse complement strand
AGAGGCGGAGGAGTCGAAGAGCCGCGAGGTAGGGCAGTCCTTGCTGACACATTTCGAGAACATTGCAGCGGCCGCGCGTGTGCTCGGGCAGTCAGCTATGGTCCGCACCAACCTGAACGGGGTAGGGCCATGCGTAGCCCGGCACGCCCGCACGCGCGATCTTTGCATCGTTCCGATTGGCCGTCCGATGGACAGCCAGCGCAGCGTTGCCGAAGATGTACTGTTCGGAACCGGGCGGCCTCTTCTTGTCTTTCACCCTGACAAGGCCCCATTGCCTGCAGAACGTCTCAACCGCGTAACCGTCGCGTGGGATGGCGGACGCTGCGCCGCCCGCGCGGTAGCTGATTCAGTTTCCTTGCTCAGGAAGGCGGGCGACGTCCGCGTATTGACGATTGTGGGCGAGAAGACTTCGGCGGTGTCCGGGCTTTCGACCGATCTAATGAGACACCTCACAAGCCATGGGGTCCAGGGGAGCATGGACGAGATCGAAGGGTGCCATGGCAGCATTGGCGCGTCGATCGAAGCTTACATTGATGAGTATGCACCCCAGCTTATGGTGATGGGTGGCTATGGAAGTTCAAAGCTGAAGGAATTCGTGCTGGGCGGCGCCACCGAGTATGTTCTCAACCATCTCCGAGTTCCGACCATTTTGTCTCACTAGTGCAGATCGAGTCGCCGATCGCTTTGCGTAGCGGGCCCATTCTTGTTCTTGTCCGGGCGCGTGTCAGCAAGCCGAACTTCCGTTCAAGGGGCAGCGCAGGAACGTGCAATGAAATTCAGGGACATTCTCGCAATCGTCGGTTCAGCGACCGGTGATGAACACGTCATTGCCGCAGCGGATCAGCTGGCTTCCCAGAATGACGGTAGGGTGTCCGGGCTATTGATCGGGTGGCTTCCGCCTGTCTCGTTGGCCGTGGAGGGGTGGTCCATAACTCCTGTCTGGGGAAACGTGGTTGAGGAATCCAAGAAGCAACTCGCAGTCGGGCTTGAACGCGTAAGGGAAGACCTCGATCGCACAGGTCGAAGCTTTGGCGTTGAGTCAGAGTTGCTTGAGCTAAGCGCAGGACGCATTGTGACAGGACTGAGGGGCAGGCATGCCGATATCACCGTGGTTGGTAGACCGCGCGAGGATTTTGGTCAGGCCATCGTTGAAGGGCCTTTGTTCGAGTCGGGTCGACCAGTGCTCGTGGTGCCGCCGGCCTGGAAACCGCGACAGATCGGCAAATCCATTCTGGTCTGCTGGAAGCCGACGCGTGAGGCTGCGCGCGCGCTGGGGGATGCCGACGATTTTCTTGTAAATGCGAGCCAGGTGACAATAGCCACGATCGACGCTCAGCCTTCCGAAGATGGCTACGGACCGATGCCAGGCCTCGACATTGCGGCCCACTTGGCACGGCGTGGGACCAAAGTGAAACTTGCGAACCTTGACTCGATGGGCCGGACCGAGGTCAAGGCAATCCAGGAGCATGCGTTGGCCATTGATGCCGACCTGATCGTGATGGGGGGCTATGGGCATTCTCGCATGAGCGAATTCATGTTTGGAGGCATGACCCGTGAAATGCTTAAGACGGCGACACTTCCGGTCCTGATGTCTCACTGACTCCTCTGATGGCGCCAGCAGTCGTCCGACAGGCGGTCTCTCGAGCTGAGGGCAGGGCGTGCGCAGCAGGACCGTCGGGAACGAGTTCGGGTTGCCCGCCTGGCATGCGGTGTTCCGCTAATTGGTCTCTCGAACGGCCGGGCAGGGGCGTTGAATGGGACTGGCGAAGACGAGTTTTGGTCTGAGCGACATGCGGTGTTCCGCTAAGTGGTCTCTCGAACGGCCGGGCAGGGGGATTGAGTGGGACCGGCGGAGACGAGTTTTGGTCCGAGCGACAAGCGGATTTCCACGAACTCGACTTCGAGCATGCTCTATGGTGGGTCTGACAAGACCCGCGCCGCTGTACAGCAGCAACAAAAGAGGATGTGGGCCCGACAGGACTCACAATTTCGCCAAATACCATATTTTCGTGTGTTTTCTGCCGATCCGGGCGTGCCGATACCAACACTTGTACCAACAGGCTTTTCGGGGCTTGTTTGCCGCTGCTTCCATCGGTGCGCGCAGCAGTTCGATCCCCCAAAGCAGGCCATCTCCAAGCTGCTGGCATCTGCTCCCTCGCAATACTACGAATGACCGGATCCCCGCTCGATTCCAGACGTTCGCACTCCTTCTTTGTCGGCGCGTTCGTCCCACTTGGCAGAGCGCATGACAATTCCAAAATTGATAAGAATCAAAAGAGGTGCATCGACTTGGAAGCATAAGTGCAGGATGCGGATTGGTGCTCTCCATCTTGGCATCGTGGTTGGTGCTGTTGTCGCGGCGATGCACGCGGCTTGGGCGGCGATGGTGGCGTTCAACTGGGCCCAGCCGTTCCTTGATTTCATCTTTCGTCTGCATTTCGTGACGCCCACGTATCACGTCGAGCCCTTCTCAATGGTAACGGCGGGCGCGCTTGTTGGCCTCAACGGTGCAATAGGATTCCTCGTCGGCGCGGTCTTTGCCACTGCGTGGAACGCTTTCCACCCCCCAGACAATTCAAAACCCGGCGCAAGCTAAAACGAGCGGCCGCTCAGCGTCGGCCGAAATTGAGGCGAACTCCGTTCGCATTGCGCCATTGGCGTTCACTGTTGGCTTTGAGCGACCTTGCCGTCCGTAACCTTGCACTGCTCGGGCAGGACCGGGCCCCTTTACGGCTATTCCGTCAGCAGCAGAGCCGGACCGCATGACGGATCACATCGGCGAGAAAACTGTGACGCTTGAAGGAAAAGCGCGCCATTGGGGGACTCCCGAAGGCCCATGAACACGGCCTTACCAGAGAGCGGCTAGCGTAGTTCTGACAGCTCCAAACTGTCGATGGTGTCGACATCCCGGCGATGATCGATGGAGCAAAGATCAGCCTCGGCAAAGCCTTCACCGTGACTTTTGTCGAGGAAACTGCGAAGTGCCTTGTCGCTGCGCAGCAGCCTTTGACTTCGCCCTGAGTAGCTGGATGATCGTCTACTTGTTCCACTGGCGAGATAAGCGTCTGTCGAATTGCGCCGCCAGCAATGGCTCTGCTTTTGGGTGGGCACCTGGGCGCCCCCGGAGTACAGTCTTTGCAGAGGACTACGCGAAACGCACTAGTAGCGATTCTTGATGAGCAGCACCTCAACGATACGTCGGGCCTCATCTGCACCAAGACCTAGGTGCTTGGTGATGCGATTGAGAAACTCCGCTTCAGCAGGCGCGAGGGCACCGTCTGCGAGCAGAACATCCGCACAATGGGCAAGTATTGAAGGCCGCATATCAAACGGCAACGCCTCGCACGCCTCTTTGAGCCCCTCGGGGCGGTGCTTCAGCCTCTCGCTCACCACGCTGTTCAATTGAGCCAGGTGCGCAGCATCAACCGATTTGAGAACACGCGACCGACGTGCCAAGGCGCGGATTTCCATGTGCTCTTCCGGCGGAACAAATCCGTCTGCGGCCGCCGCCAGCAGGATCAGCGTCAGGAAGGCTTCGGGGATAGTCCAGTCAGTTGCGGGCCGGTATCCGGTGCGTTCTGTGAGATCGCGGATATCGAACACCGACTCTGCGGCGCGATCAGCGGCCGGGAGGAAAACGTCCAATGGATTGCTCCCGCCGGACTGCGCTGATCCGAGTTGCTCCGAGACGGTCATCAGTTCTGCTCCGATTTCTGCTTGGGCGCCGACGTGATCTGCGGCGTTGCCGGTCCCGGTGCTGTCGGCTTTGGTTCCTTGAACGCAATCAGCCTGGCACGCTCAGCGTCGAGTCGGGTAACGAACTCCTTCAGCAGTTTCTCCCCCGGCGCGCTCCATTCAGGAACAGCCGCAGTATTCATATACAGATGGGGAGCGTAGCTGGGCTTGCTGCGACGCAGATCATCGATTTGTTGAGTCTTTTCGCGGATCAGGTCGAGCTGATACTCAATCGCGCCATATTTCTCGACCTTCGCGTTCGCCTGCTCAAGATCGGAGGCCAAATGCGTGTTGGCGACATCAAGGCGACTGGCCTGGTCAAGCGCTGCTATGCGATCTGCTTCGAGCTTCTGCCGAATCTGCGCCCAATCTGCCTGGTCACCATTGCGGATAATCAACAGCCCACCCGTGCTTGCGATGAGCGCCCCCAATAACACCAGGAACACAACCGCGAACTGCCCGCGACTGATACCGCTGCTAGTCCTAGGTTCGGGCGCTGGCTGCGCCTGCTCTACAAAGACGCGTGGTATCTGCGTCTGGGAATAGTCGTCGTTCTGGTCCATGGCGGACCTCCCTTTTTGATCAGTTCGACGAGACGCAAGCGTACGCGCGGTGAAGGGAGAAATAGGCTTTCGTTTTCTCAATCGTCACGGCGTCGAGATTGACTGGCACATTGAGCCCGGCAGTGCTTGAGCAACCAAGCGCCACGGCAATGCCAAAGAGCGCAAGATCCGACACGCGAAGCGCCTCAGAAGCGGGAGAGGTTCTTAGCAACTCCTTAGACGCCTGTGCGCGAGCGAATGCGTCCTGTGCCAGGCGACGTGACTCGTTGGCGATTGTCGCTGCCGTCGAGAGCTGCGCGTGGCGCAGGTAGAAGAGGCCAATAAGTAGGTCATTTCCGGCGCACGCTGGAAGCGCCGCCTTCGCTTTCACGGCCTGTCCACCGGCCGCAATGCGGGCAAGGCAGGCCTGCTCCCGATACAGGGAACCGCCGCCTGCGGCCATCGCCTGGTCGGCATTCACGATTGCGCTCTGCCCAAGTTGGAGATCGATCGCAGACAGGAAGAAGTACGCATCGGCCCGTGCTGCGCGCCAGCCAGTTTCGGCTAGAGCATTCTGAAACTGCTCGCGGGCGGCGCCAAGCTCTGCTGCCGCGTACAGGCGTTTGCCGCGAGCAAATGCCTTGTCACCCCTGGCGAGTCCTGCGCGGGGATCTGCTCCAAACCGCCGCTCCGCCTCAGCATAGGCAAGGTCCGCATCTGTCCACCGCTCCGCGTCCTCCAGTGCGTGCGCCAGCATCAGCTGCGCGGTTGCACCGCTGAGTGTGGCGTCGAGACCTGCCGCCTTCTCAAAGTCGCTGATCGCCGAGACCAGTGATTGTTGATCACCCAGTCGGGCAAGTTCAAGGAAGGCCTCTCCACGTCCCTCGTAAGCCCGCAGTCTGTCGCCCACTCCGCCATGCGAGGCGGCCACCGTGACGGCGAGTCCGTATTCGCGCGCAGCTTCTTCATAGCGCACCCGACGTTGACCCGTCTCGTCAGCGAGCCGAGCCTCCAAAAGGTAGGTTTCGGCAATACCAATTTGTCCCGCCATAGCTGCGGGGCGCAAGCTAAGCGCCGCCTTGTAGGACATGCGCGCAGCGAGAATGCCGGAAAGAGTGAGAGGCGATGCGAGCTGGCGTTGCGCATCCGCAAGAAGCATCTCGCCGAGCTTTTGGGTCGCGATCAGGCTGTAAGCGGGCCTGTCCTTCAGAAACTCGAGATCGCGGCGTGCAGGAATAGACTGGCCCCAGGCCAGATTTACGGTTGCGCGCAAGTATAGGTAATCATCGTAGAACGGTCCAGCGGCGCGCGCCGCCGCATCACTCTCTAGCTCAGTGGCAGCACGTTCGAAACACGAGTCCCGGCTGGTACAAGTACGGGATCCGTCCAGTCTGCCGAGTTCCAGATAGGCTTTTGCGAGTTGATACGATCGGTTGGCGATGAACAGACGGTTCGCGGTCATCTGCTCTGATTTCGATCGCTTGTCGCCTCTTCGCCACGGGTTCAGGAAGGCGACGTTATTGTCGGCGGCGCGTTCACGCGACTCCAGGATGTTGGTTACGGCACCGTCGTAGGCCGATGCCTTCAGTGCCCTGTCCTCCGCCTGATCACCCAGCACGACATAGAACCGCGCGGCATTGTAGAGCGCTATCGCATGCCTGTCGTTGGTGGTGTTTTCGACAATGATCTTGCGCTGACAGGCCTCGGCCATGTCCTCTGTCACAGCTTTTGGCATCACAAGAGCGCGATCATAGCAATCAAAGGGCTGGGCATGGGCCTGTCCAATCAACAGCGTCATGCTCAGTACAAGCGCTGCCGGGCGA
>CALRWU020000213.1:0-6150 GCA_943371945.1 Azorhizobium sp. AG788 | reverse complement strand
CTGGATCTTGGTCTTCTCTTTGGCTTCGATCGCCTGGTGGAGGCCTTCCGAGAGACGGCGGCCCTGCATCATGCGGCCGGTGAACTCGTCGATCAGCATGACCTCGCCATTCTTGACGATGTAGTCCTTGTCTTTCTGGAAAAGGAAGTGCGCGCGGAGCGCCTGGTTGGCGTGGTGGACCAGCGTAATATTGGCGGGCTCGTAGAGCGAGCCCTGCAGGATGCCGGCCTGCACCATCAATTCTTCGATCTTCTCGTTTCCTGTTTCCGAGAACACGATCGAACGCTGTTTCTCGTCCAGCGAGTAGTCTTCCTTGCTCAGCAGGGGGATGATGGCGTCGATCTGCTGGTAGAGCTCGGAGCGGTCATCGGTCGGGCCGGAGATGATCAGTGGCGTCCGGCTTTCGTCGACCAGGATCGAGTCAACTTCGTCGACCATCGCGAAGCGGTGGCCGCGCTGGACCATGTCGGCCAGCGAGTACTTCATGTTGTCGCGCAGGTAGTCGAAGCCGAATTCGTTGTTGGTGCCGTAGGTGACGTCGCACGCGTAGGACGCGCGGCGCTGTGCGTCGTCGAGGCCATGGATGATCTTGCCGACCGACAGTCCCAGGAAACGGTAGACCTGGCCCATCCAGTCCGCGTCGCGGCTGGCGAGGTAGTCGTTGACGGTGATGACGTGAACGCCGCGGCCTTCGAGCGCGTTCAGATAGACAGGCGCCGTAGCGACAAGGGTCTTGCCCTCGCCCGTTCTCATTTCGGCGATGCCGCCCTTGTGGAGAACGATGCCGCCGATCAGCTGAACGTCGAATTGCCGCAGGCCCAGGGCGCGCTTGGAAGCCTCGCGGACGACGGCAAACGCTTCCGGCAGGATGTCGTCGAGCTTGGCCCCGTTGGCGACCTGCTGGCGGAAATCCTTCGTCCGCTGGCGCAGGGCGTCGTCGGACAGGGCCTCTGTGACCGGCTCCAGGGCGTTGATCCGCTGGACCGTGGCCCGGTAGGGGCGGACCTTGCGGTCGTTGACGGAACCGAAGATTTTAGTGGCGATCCCGAGCATTCAGACGTTCCGTTGCCAGCCACGCGCGGACCGAACTGGCCGGCGCGTCCCTTACATATAGTGTAGACCGGGAGAGATATCCGCCACGTTTACACAGACGCGTGCCCCCGCAGTTTTCCCCATGAAACCACCGGGGAAACTCCCTCGACTTGCGCCTTGGCGAGACGTAAGGACCACCTTTCCCAGTGTCAATCAGAGCACTGGGTTGGCCTGACTGCCCGAAGACGGCTTTAGCAGCTTGAGGACCCTCAGGATGGTGGTTGGCAGGATGGTCGTTGGCAGGACGGCGCCCGGCAGGATGGCATTTGCGACCCGGCTCGCATTTGTGGCGGTCCTGGCTGCGTGCCTGAGCTTTGCGGGCTGTAACGAAGATAGCCCTCCCCCTGAGGAAACCCCCGCCGGCGACCTGTCGGCCGAGGCGGCAACCGTGAACGGCCAGATCATCTACGTGTCGGACGTCGAACTGGAAGCGCGGCTAAAGGGCGTCATCAAGCCGGGCGAACAGATCGAGCCCGGCAGCTCCGAATTCGACAACATCCTGGAAGAATTGATCGAGGTGAAGCTGCTGGCCATGGAAGCCCTGCAGCGGGGGCTGGATGAAGACCCCGAGGCCCGTCACCGGCTGGACACCGCCCGCGACAATATCCTGGGCAATATCCTGATCGAGCATGTCGCCGCCGAGGAGATCGACGAGGCGGCCGTCCGCAAGATGTACGAGGCGCAGGTCCAGCTGCTGGAACCGCAGATGGAGAACGAGGCGCGGGTGCGCCACATCCTGGCGCCGTCAAAAGAGGCAATCGACAAGATCGCGGCCGAGCTGAAGACGGCCGGGGACTTTGCCGTCGTGGCGGCGCGGCGTTCGGCTGACGAGGCGACCCGGCTCGATGGCGGCGACCTCGGCTATATGACGGCTGACGAGGCCTCGCCGGAATTTGCCCGCGTCATTCGCGAAGTGCCCGAGGGCGGGGTGTCGCGTCCGTTCGAGGACCAGCAGGGCTGGCACATCGTCAAGATCGACCAGCTGCGCAAGCGCCGTCCGCCCTCGCTGGAAGACCTGCGCGACACAATCGAGCGCTACCTGAAAAGCCAGCAGCTTGAGAAAATCCTGAAACAGCTGCGCGGGCAGGCCGAGATCGTGAAGCGCAATCCGGCGCGCTCTTCCAGCATGGACAAGCCGGCGGCGCGGCCGGCTCCAGCGCCAGAGCGTGTGGTCGAGGCTCCAGCCTCTCCGCTCGCGCCGGACCCGGCGTCTGCGCTGACCGAGACACGCAATGCACCGGCGCTTCCCACTGCAACGCCGCCAGCAAGCGAGCCGAAGCCAGCAACGACTACGCCCGCGAAGCCCGCGCCGGCGTCGCCGACACCGTAATCAACACCGCAGAAGGTTCGACACGCCTTGGCCACCGCGACTGACCTGCCTGTCTCCCCGCTCGCGCCCGAGCGCTTTCCGGTTTTGCCCGTCGTGCGCGGCGTCGAGATGATGACGCATTCACTGGGCCTCTACAAAGGCAAGGTGCGCGACGACCTGCTGGTGGTGCACTTCCCGGAGGGCGCTTCGGCTGGCGGCATCTTCACCAAGTCATCGACGCGCTCGGACGATGTCGACCGCTGCCGCGCAGCGCTGCAGGCGGGCAAGGGCAGGGCGCGGGTGCTGGTGGTCAACACCGGCAATTCCAACGCTTTTACCGGCGCTGCGGGCATTGCGAAGAACACTGCGACGGTTGCATCCGCCGTGAAAATGTCGGGCTGCGATCCGCACCAAGTCTTCATCTCGGCCACGGGTGTGATCGGCGAACCGCTGCCGCCGCACATCGTGTCGGGCGGCGTCGAGAAGGTGTGGAGTGGGCTCGGCGCGCCGGACTGGGAAAAGGTCGCCAACTGCATTCGCACGACCGACACGTTCGCCAAGGCTGCGGGAGAGACCGTTACTCTCAACCGCCGGAATGTCGCGATCGTGGGTGTCGCCAAGGGCTCGGGCATGATCCAGCCCAACATGGCGACGACGCTGAATTACATGTTCACCGACGCCAATCTCGGACCAGCCGTGTGCCAGGCGCTGATCGCGAAGCTGGGTGACCTGACCTACAACTGCATCACGGTCGATAGCGACACCTCGACCTCGGACACGCTGCTGTTCTTTGCGACAGGGGCTGCGGGCGGCGAGCCGATCGAGAATCCGGATGATCCGCGTCTGGCGGAGTTTGTCGAGGCGATGCACCGCGTGCTGCTCGATCTCGCCAAGCAGATCGTGCGCGATGGCGAGGGCGCGACCAAGATCATCGAGATCACGGTCGAGGGGGCAGCTTCCGATGCCTCGGCAAAAGTGATCGCCTGTTCGATCGCCAACTCGCCGCTGGTCAAGACGGCGATTGCGGCAGGAGATGCGAACTGGGGCCGGGTCGTGATGGCGGTCGGAAAGACCGCCGAACCCGTCGAACGTGACCGTCTGTCGCTGTGGTTTGGCGAGCATCAGGTGGCAAGGGAAGGCCAGCGTGCAGCCGATTATTCGGAAGCAGCGGCGACACGCGCCGTTGCCGGCGACGAGGTCTTCATTCGCGTCGATGTCGGCGTCGGCCGGGGCCGGGCCACGGTGTGGACCTGCGATCTCACCGATGGTTACGTGAAGATAAACGGGGCCTACAGAAGTTGATCTGTCAGCTGCACGCGATGCTTACCCCAACATGAGAGAACTCGAGGGTGCGAAACCGCTGGTTCTGGTAGCGGCGGCTGCGCTGGTGCGTGGTGATGGACGGCTTCTGCTTGCGCAGCGGCCAAATGGGAAACCGATGGCGGGTCTCTGGGAATTCCCGGGCGGCAAGGTGGAGACGGGTGAAACCCCGCAGGGCGCGCTTGTGCGCGAACTGAGGGAAGAGCTCGGCGTCACCGTCAGCGAGACCGACATGTCGGCCTTTTCCTTCGCCTCGCATGCCTATGAGCGTTTTCACCTCCTGATGCCGGTCTTCATGATCCGGAGCTGGGAAGGCGAGATCGAAGCTCGCGAGGGGCAACAGTTCGCTTGGGTTTCGGCGGAAGACATCGGTGGCTATGAAGCACCCGAAGCCGATCTGCCGCTGTTTGCGCGATTCATCGACTGGTCGAAGGCGGCTCACGCATGAACAAGTTCAAGACTCTTATGCGCGTCCTCAAGGACCGCTCGGGCGCAACGGTGATCGAATACTGCATGATCGCGGGCATCATATCGGTCGTAATTGTCGGCGGCGCCACGGCCATGGGAAACAGCACAAGCAGATCGTTCAATGCCGTGAGCGCAGGTTTCCCGAGCTCCACCTAACCCGCCTTCTCGCCGGCCCCTTGCTCCTTGACGCCCAGGGCGTCGGCGAGGCGTACGGTGGCGCTGCCGGGGCGTTTGGGCTTCGGCTGATCGGGCGACGGCGCCCAGCCCGACAGCGTGACGAATTCGAACGTGGCGCGCACGCGGCCGTCGGCATCGGCAAAGCGCTGCGCATAAATCTCCATCGCACGCATCAGGATCGCGCGGGTCAGTGCAGGCCCGCCACGGTTGGCGAAGGCGGCCGTCTCGCCCATGCCGCGCAGGTCCGACAGCAGGCGCAGGGGATGGGCGTAGCGAACGGTGCGGGCGTCATTGTCCGCGACTGGCATCGCGAAGCCCGTGCGCTGCAAGAGGCCTGCGCCGTCGATCACATCGAGGAAGGGCGAGACGCGGTTGGACGCGCCGCCGCGGATTTCCTCTTCGGCCGCCAGCAGGCATTGGCGCAATTCTGTCAGCGTGCGCCCCCCCAGCACCGTGCCGATGAACAGGCCATCCGGCTTGAGGATGCGGCGGATCTGGATCAGCGCGCCCGGCAGGTCGTTGACCCAGTGCAGCGACAGGGCCGAGACGACGAGATCAAACGACGCGTCGGCAAAGGGCAGCGCCTCTTCGTCTGCGACAACATCCGGCGCGAAGGCGGGCGAGAGATCGCTCGCGACAATCTGGCCGATCCGGCTGGCGACGAGCTGATCCGCCATCATGGCGCGGCCGGTGAGACCGTCATGCGCGCCAAGGTCCAGGACGCGATCAAAGCGCCGGTTGATCGCGGAAATGCGCATCGCGATATCTTCCGCCGCGAGCTGTTTCAGGAAAGAGTGCTCGGCGAAGTGCGCGGCTGATCGCGACCGCCTGCGGGCATGCAGGCGGCGGTCGAAGATCCGCATGGGGTCGGTCTGGGGCGGGGCGGGTGAAGACATCGGGGAAGCATGTAGCGGCTGGTGAGGGCCAGGTTAAGCGCCAGCTTGCGAAACGATCTGGCCGTCCGTTTGGCCAGCGGGTCGGCCGGGGTCTCGCCAGCGTTATCTGGCCGCAGCGGTCACTTATCACGCATCGGGAACTGGCGGGGCCGGGGGCGCTCGAGCCGGAGCTGTGGGCCAAGCTGCAATTCCTGTCGGAGCCGCTGTGCGCGCGCTGCGGCATGGCGTTCGAGATCGCCGTGGAACCGGGGCAGGTCTGCGGCGCCTGCATCGCGAAACCGCCGGCGTATGAGCGGGCTCGGGCGGCTCTGGTTTATGGCGATGTCTCGCGGGAGCTGGTGCTGGGACTGAAATATCAGGGCAGGCGGGATGGGCTGGCCGCGCTGTCGGCCTGGATGGGCAGCGCCGGGAAAGAGCTGCTGGAGGAGGCGGATCTCATCGTTCCGGTGCCCTTGCACTATTTCCGGCTGGTGAGGCGGGGGTTCAACCAGTCGGGGTGGCTCGCGGCGGCGCTCTCGAAATCGAGCGGGGTTAGAGTGTCTGTCGATGCGCTCAAGCGGGCGCGGGCGACACCGATCCAGGGCGGGCTGTCGGCGGACGGACGGCGGCGTAACGTGCAGGGCGCTTTCCGGGTGCGGAATGGCCGCAAGAAGCTGGTGGCGGGCAAGCGGGTCCTGCTGGTCGACGATGTCATGACCACGGGCGCCACCGCCGAAGCCTGCGCGCTGACGCTGAAACGGGCAGGGGCGACATGCGTCGATGTGATCACCCTGGCCCGTGTTGCCGGCCCCCGCAGCGTGCCCATATAGTTTTTGGAACGATTCCAGATAGCCTGCGTAGGACGTTTGGGACTTGTTCAGCCCCGCCCTGCATCCTTCATCTGCAGGT
>CALRWU020000212.1:0-6154 GCA_943371945.1 Azorhizobium sp. AG788 | reverse complement strand
GGATCCCTTGTGCATGTTCTTGAGCACGCCCCAGACATTCTGTTCGGATTTCGTCGCCTTCACCGCAGCCGAGCCGGGCGTGTATTCGACGGTGAGCGTGCCGTTGACGCCGTTGAGCGCCTGCTTCCAGACGACGGCTTCCTGAATGTCGCGACCCATCATCTGCACACGCTCATTCGCAGCTGGGGCGCCACCTTGCCCGCCCGATTGACCCCCACGCGGCGCACCGCCTTCAGCGCGCGGCGCGCGTGGCTCCAGCGCGGTGCCGAACTGCGCCTGCGCCCACTTGCCGAGATCTTCTGGCGATTTGATCAGCGCGGGATCGACCGCGATCGTCGCCTCCATCACTTCACGCGGCGCGCCGGTGTCGATCTTCAGCACAGAGCGATGATTGAGCAGCAGGCCGCTTGCACCGATCAGCAGGAAGGCGAGTGCGCCCCAGAAGCCGGTCCACGCATGGATGCGCTTCAGCCACTGGATGACGTCGGTGCGGTTGGCGAAGCGCGGCAGGAACAGCAGCGTGCCCGGCGGACGCTTGCGCGACGGCTTGGCTGGGCTGGGCTGGGAGGGATTTGCCTGGATATCCATTTGCGCTCTTTGCAGCTTCTACAAAAAGGGCCGGACCCGTGTGGCGGTCCGGCCCAGTCGTGAAAGCGCGGCCCTGGGGGAGGAAAGGGCCACGCCAAAGGTCACCCAGCCGCCCGGCAAGCTGCCGCGTGGACATGGTCGACGCTGTTGCGAATGATTTGCAGAATTGGACAAGGGAGTCGAGCAAAATGCGAATGCAAATGCTTTGCATTCCTATTTGTCGCACCAGGGAGCGTGAAGGCCGAACAAGAAAATGCGCCGGCCTCTTGGGGAGACCGGCGCGAGGCAGCGTCTAGAACGATTGGGGAGGAGAGAGATCGTTCCGCGCAAAACTTGGCCGGGACGCTTCAGAAGAATTGGGGTGAGCGTCCCGGGGAAACCTTAGACAGTCAGGCGATGCGTGACGTCCAGAAGGTAGAGGAAGAAAGCAGAACCAAGAGCGGCGGCCGGGATAGCGGCCAGCAGGCCGACGAGTTCCTGCGTACGGAAGGCTTTGGGGAGGAAGGTCATGTGCAGCTCCATTATGTGCCGGGGTCTCTTGCGGCCCCTGGGTGGTTTGGCTGGCGGGGTTTCTCCCCCGTCCATGCACAACACATAGACCCGCTCTGATACGAATGCAATGAACAAAATCGATAACGTTCAGGATTTCTGCTGCAACTGCGATCACGAACCCGCGATTTTGTTGCGGTCGCTAAGGAAACCGGACGTCGGAAATGGAAATTTGAAGACCTCAGGCCTCAGCGACGCGTCGAAAGCCCGGTGAAGAGCAGGCTGAGCACGCCTTCCATCTCTGGAATCAGTGCATCGAGCTGTTCAGTCGTCCACAGCTGCGGAATCCTGAACTTCATCATCGCGCACTGAACCAGGTCCGCCGTGATGGTCAGGGAGGCTGGAAGTGCGAATTCACCTGCGGCGTGGCCCTCGTCCAGAATCTTCTCGATGAGGATCCGCTCCTGCGCACGTTCCTCGGCCAGGAAGTCGGGCCGCTCGCGCCCCATGATCTGAGCCAGCTCCATCAGCTTGGGGTTCTTCTCGAACGTGCGGAAGGTGCGCTCGAGCCGAAAAGCGAAGAAATCCCGTAGCTTACGCGACGGCGAGCGCCCCGCATCGCGAATGATATCCTGAAATCCCGCGTGCGTTTCCGAGGTGTATTCCCGCGTCATCGCCTCCGCGATGTCAGCCTTCGACGGGTAAAAGCGGTAGATGTTTCCCGCCGACATCCCGCAATCTGCCGCGATCTCCGACATGGTGGTCTTGTTGTATCCATAGTGCAGGATACGTTCGGCCGCGGCGCGCAGAATGGTCACGCGCGGATCGGCCTTCTCGGCGGCCTTGTCGGTCGGCAGGGGAGAATTCATTTCGCTACAGTATACTGGGAACGCTGAACGTTCAATGAAATCTTCAGCGGACAAAATCGAGGTCGGATCGGTTTTCCAGCGCGTCGGCGTCGCGGGCGCGGGCGCGTGGGGGACGGCGCTCGCCGTATGCGCGGTGGCGGCCGGACGCGATGTCCATGTCTGGGCGCGCGAGCCGGAGGTTGCGGCTTCTTTGGTAGCAGGCAACGGCAACCCGGCTTTCCTTCCGGGCGCAAACGTCCCGGCAATGTCAGCGTCGACCGACATGGCTGAGCTGGCGGATTGCGATGCCATCCTGCTTGTCGCTCCCGCACAGCACATGCGCGCAACTGTTCGCGGGCTGGCGCCGCGCCTCAAGCGCGGGACGCCCCTTGCCCTGTGCTCCAAGGGCATTGAACGCGGCACGCTGAAGATGATGACCGACGTGCTGGCCGAGGAAGCACCGCACGCATCGGCCGCTGTTCTGTCCGGACCTTCGTTTGCAAGCGATGTGGCCAAGGGCCTTCCGACCGCCGTGACGCTGGCCTGCCCTGATCGCGCGATCGGCGAGACATGGATGCGCTCGATCGGCCGGCCGCACTTTCGCATATACTGGAGCGATGACCTGGTCGGCGCCGAAGCCGGCGGCGCCATCAAGAACGTGCTGGCAATTGCGTGCGGCGTTTGCGACGGGCTGGGACTGGGTCGCTCAGCGCATGCGGCGCTGATTGCCCGCGGCTTTGCCGAGATGACGCGCCTGGGTGTGGCGATGGGCGGACGCCCGGAGACGCTGGCCGGACTGTGCGGGCTGGGAGACCTGGTGCTGACCTGCTCGTCACCACAGTCGCGCAATATGAGTTTCGGGATGGAGCTTGGGCGCGGAAAGTCCGCCACCGAGATCCTCGCCAGCCGCACGGCTGTGACCGAGGGCGCGGAGACGGCGCCGGCGGTCGTGGAACTCGGACGCAAGCTGAATGTCGACCTGCCGATCTGCCAGGTCGTGCTCGACATGATCGAGGGTCGCCTCGATGCACGCGCGGCAGTCGGCCAACTGCTTAACCGACCCATGAAGGACGAAATCTGATGGCGTTGTTCGTATTCCAGGGCCTCGACAAGGCCGGCGCGCTGGAGCTCCGCAAGGCAACGCGCGAGGCGCATCTGGCCTGGATCGCAGCGCTCAATCCGCGTGTGAAGATTGGCGGACCGATGCTGTCGGACGACGGCGCGATGCCAATTGGTTCCATGCTGGTGGTCGAGGCGGATACGCTGGCCGATGCGAAGGCGCTGTTCGCGCAGGATCCCTACGCGCTCGCCAGCCTTTGGCAGAGCACGAGCGTGCGGCCTTACAACTGGCTGATCAAGCAGTGATGCGTCGCGCGATCATTGCCGCGCTGGTGCTGATGCTGGCCGCGCCGGCATTCGCACAAGAGATGCCTCAGCCACGCACCGACATCGCAGCGCTTCGCAAGGAAGCGAAGGCGGACGTGTCGATCCGAAAAGCCCTGGGCGATCGGTCACGCGCGATGGAGTCTCGGCTGCGGGACGATAGGCGGTATGTCGAGCTGATCCTGCGTGCAGGCGCCGTGAAAGCGGGTGATCGTGTGCTCGATGTGGCGTCGGGCGGCGGGTATCTCGCCCTGCTCTTCTCGACGCTGGTTGACGACAAAGGGCATGTCGACATCCACAACACGCCGGGATGGATCGCGCAGTTTCCGTCGATGGAGGTCGAGCGCCAACAGGCCATTATAAAGAAGCCGAACATCGGCTGGCTCACGCTGCCTTGGAACGATCTTGATGCGCCGGCGGGCAGCTACGATGTGATCGTGCTGGGCCAAGTCTATCACGACGTGGTGCTGGAAGGCGGTGACTATGAAGCGCTGAACCGCCGCATGTTCTTAATGCTGAAACCCGGCGGACGCGTTGTCGTGGAAGACCACGACGCCAACGAGTTTCTGACCTTGCGCGAGCAAGTGGACCAGCACCGCATCAGCCATGGCGACGTGACGGGGCAGCTTCTGAAAGCAGGATTCGCACTGAAGGAAATGGTTCTGATCGACAGCGAATTCGACGACCGAAAATTCAATGTTTTCTGGCCCACCTTGCGCGGCCGGACTGACCGCTTCGTCGCGGTGTTCGAGAAGCCGCTGGACGGGAAGCCGTTGCGATGACGGCAACGCGGCGAGAGCAATCATGGATCCGCTATGCCCGGGCCGTGGTTGGTTCTGTTCTGATCGTCGCCCTCTATGGCATCCTGGCAATTGCGGTTCTTGGCGTTATCTCCCTGAGCGACTGCACGCCGACCGATGCCCAGATAGCGAACGGGGAACGCTGCGCGAAAAACACGCAATGGCTGTTCTATTCGGTCGCCGTGATTGAGATTGCTATCCTTGTGCTGATACTGGCGGTCTTCCTGCGTCGGATACTTCCCAGGCAGGCTTAACTACGTCCGCACAAAATCCAGAAACACCGGCTCGCAGTCGCCCAAGCGTTTTTCCTGATAGCGCGTCGTGACGTGATCGGCTGGCGGCTTTCGCCAGTCGTCGGCGCGTTGCGCCGTCCACACGAAATGGCCGTCCTGCGTGAGCGCTGCGAGCGCGCGGTTGGCGTAGTCAGCCCAGTCTGTGGCGAAGCGGAGGGGCGCGCCAGGTTTGAGGACACGGGCAAGTTCGGCGACGAAGTCGGGCTGTACAAGGCGACGCTTCCGATGACGGGTCTTGGGCCACGGATCGGGGAAAAGAATGAAGGCGCGATCGATCGAGCAATCCTCGAAGGTGGCCACGAGATCGCGCGCGTCGCCTCGGCGCAGCCGAACGTTGGACAGCCCCTGTTCATCGATGGCGGTCAGCAGCTTTGCGACGCCATCCACGAAAGGCTCGGCGCCGACAAACCCCGTGTCGCGATGCAACGCGGCCTGCCCGGCGAGATGTTCGCCGCCGCCGAACCCAATCTCGAGCCACACGCCACGGCTGGCGGCGCTGAACAGCGTTGCGGGGAAGAGCTCGCCCCTGCCCACTTCGGGGATGCCGATCTTCGGCAACAGATCGTCCACCAGACCCTGTTGGCGCTTTGACAGCGGCTTGCCTGCCGCGCGGCCGTAAAGGCGGTGACGTTGTTCTGGTGATGGCTCGCTCATCGGCGATCTGAAACCACGCCAATCAACCCGGCGCAATCGCCTTGAGCAAGCTGTCGACCAGGCGGCGGTTATAGACTTCGGGCACGGGGCCGCGCATGGCGATGAGGCGGTGCCAGATCGGCCCGAACAGAAGCTCGGTCGCCAGATCGATATCCCAGTCGCGACGGACGGCGCCCTTGAGCGCCTGCTCGGCCAGGATGTGGCGCAGCGGGATTTTCACATGCTCGCCGAACCAGGCACGGAAGATCTCGCCCGCTTCGCTGTCGTCGGCGGCGGCCAGCAAAGCTCCACGCCAGGCATGCGCGCCGTCTCCCGTACGCACCGCCACAAGCAGCGGCTCGATCAGCGCACCGATACGGTCCCGCACGTCGACGGTCGACGCCTGAGCGGCGGGCTTTTCCGGGAGCGTGCCCAGGACGGCATCCACCGCGAGACAGGCCGCCGATTTCCACCAGCGATAGATTGTCTGCTTCGAGGCCTTGGCGTTCTTGGCGACGCGATCGACCGAAAAACCGCGCCAGCCGTGTTCGGTAAGTTCGGTATAGGCCGCGACCAGCACGGCGTTGGTGGACGCCTCGCTCCGCTTTGGGCCCACGCGACGGCGATCAACTTCGTCCGCGTCTGCGCCGACTGCGGGATCGTCGGGAAGAGTTTCGTTTTCAACCATGGCAACCTCGTCTCGGCAGCGGCTGCGGCGGATACGGGAGCACGAACACCACGCGTGCCGGAACTAGCCGTTCCTTGTCGATCAATCACACGCGCCGAGTCAATCGTAAGTGAAGAGGAAGCGTTTGATTCAAACCGAAACATTAGCTAGGCGAGGCGAATGACCATCGACTTTGCCGAGGACGCACAGGATTTGATCGCCGGCTACAGGCGGTTTCGTGCGAATCGTTACCGGGAAGCCCGCGACCTGTTCCACCAGCTGCGTGACGGGCAAGCTCCCGCGACCATGATCATTGCCTGCGCCGACAGCAGGGCCGACCCCGCAATGATCTTTGACTCAGCCCCGGGAGAATTATTCACGATCCGCAACGTGGCCGCACTCGTGCCGCCCTACGACGCCAGCGGCGGACTGCATGGCGTCTCCGCAGCCGTC
>CALRWU020000211.1:0-6163 GCA_943371945.1 Azorhizobium sp. AG788 | reverse complement strand
GGGCCGTGATGGTGCAGGGGCAGGTCGATGTGATCCTGCTGGTCTGCCAACAGATCCTGCTGATGTCGATGGTGTCGGACCTTGTCGAGCAGGGCGAGGTGAAGACAGGGCGCAGGTCCGAGGGCGTGTTCTTCGCGGCCAACACGTTCATCATGAAGGTTACAACAGGCGTCGGGCTGATGGCGGCGACGCTGGTGTTATCGCTGGCGAATTTTCCCACGGGCGTTGCGCCGGACCAGGTGCCAGATAGTGCGTTGATCACGCTGGGCTGGTGGTTTGTGCCAGCGATATGCCTGCTGCGCTTCCTGATGATCCTGTCGATCCTGCCCTATGCGGTGACTCGCGAGAGCCACGCCGAGAACCTGCGCAAGCTTGGCGGCTAGGAGAATTTCAGGAAGACGCGGGTGGAGAGGTCGAGGAAGCTTGCCTGGGCGGCTTCCATCGCGCTCATCCAGGGCAGGTAGTCGGCGCGGTCGACGTCGGTGAAGCCCATGCGGCGGTAGAATGGCGCATTCCATGGCGGTGAGCGAAACGTCGAGAGGTAGATCGCGGCGGCGCCTTTTGTCTTTGCGGCCTTGATATAGGTAGTCACCAGTGTCGCGCCGATGCCGCGGCGTTGATAGGCGGGGTCGACGTCGAGTTCGCGAAGATAGGCGACGTCGGCGTGCATCTCGCCCATGACGAAGCCGGCGATCCGGCCATCGACCTCCGCGACGTATGAGATGCCGGTTTCGACCGAGGTGATGTGATCCGCCATGGGGATGACAGCCATGGTGTCGATGTCGATCAGGTCGCTGTCGCGGAAGAGTTCGGCGGCGGCGCGTTCGATCTCCTGTAATCGAAAGATGTCGACGATGCGGGCTTCGCGCAGGATAACCGTCACGAGGCCATCGATCCCTGCAGGGCGGTGAAGAAGCGGATGCCCATCTCGCCTTGCTGAAGCGCTGTGGCGTTCTCAATCATGTGCAGGAGTTTGTAGCGCAGGATGCGGAAATCCTCGTGCTGGTCGGCCATCTTGCGCAGGGTGGCGGCGACGGCGCGGCTCATGGCGAAGTTGGCGGGGCGCTCGCCTTCTGTCTGCGGGTAGACGTAGTCGGAATTGATCGACAGCGACCAGGCGCGGCCGGAAATCTCTCCGGCGACGGGCAGGTATTCGGCAGCGATGCCATTGAGGTCACTGCGCTTGGCGAGGATTGTTTCAAGAGCGTCGGCCTCGCATGCAGCGACCGTCATGCCCTGGCCGTAGGTGGGGTTCACACTGCTCATGGCGTCGCCGATCGGGATGAGGGCGTCGGGCCATTTCGACGCCTGCCAGATCAGGTGGCGCGTTGCAGAGGGTTTGCGGAAGGTACGGAGGTCGCCGACGACTTCGGCGTCCCTGATGCGGTCGTAGACGTCTGGCGCCACGAGACCCTTCGCGCAGGCCTTGAAGCCATCGGCGTCGCGCGGCGGCGCGTCGCCGCCACGGCGGCCGAGGGAGAGGATCCACTGGTCGTTCTCGATCGGCAGAAGCAGTCCGAATTCGTTATGCGGGGGGGAGGGCAGGACGAAGAAGCCGAGCTGTTCGTCGCGCCAAGCGTCGGGCTTGCGGAAACGAGCGGTGGTGTAGGCGACGTTGATGCGGATGTCCTCGGTCGGGAATTCGGCGTGGCCGTCCGTCACGAGCTGTTTCATCATTGGCGCGGTGAGGCCGGTCGAGTCGACGACGAGATCGGCGGCGAGGTGCGCGCCATCTTCCAGTTCGACGCCAGTGCATTTGCCATCTGTGATGGCGAAGCGGCGGACGGGTGTCTCGCCGCGCAGGGTGATGTTCGGCAAGGCGGCGACGCGGTTACGCAGGACGCTTTCATAAGCGGGGCGTGAGAGACTGGTGACGGAGAAGCCGGCATCGCAGTCTTCCATCCAGCCGCCGAAGTCATAGACCTTCACGTCCATACCGACGCGCATGGAGATGGCGCCGGCGGCGATGAAATCCTGCGTGATGCCGGGGAGGAGGCGTTCGAGCGCGAGTTCGCCGGCCTTCAGCAACTGGTGTGTGTGGACGCCCTGGCCGACCCCAAGTCGCGGCGCGATCTGTTCGGGCAGGCTGTCGCGGTCGATGATTTCAACGGCGGTGAAGTGTTTCGACAGGGCGGCGGCGGCGGCGAGCCCGCCAATGCCGGCGCCGACGATGATGGCCTTGGAGCCGAGAGCCATGGCGTTTCCCCTGCAAGACGCTGCCGTGATCAGACGTTAGCGGCCGGTATGGCGTGCGTTTCTTTACCCCGGGTATCTTTCGCCGGGCGCCGCCCGAGCCGCAAGTCGTCGGGCGAGCGAAGCCAGACCGCTCAATTCGTGTGGATTTACCGCGCCCTTGCTGTAGGTTCCGTACGGGCCGGGAATCGACCGGACGGATAAAACGGGGCGCTGAACCTTGGACATGCTGCCGATCTACATCGTTCTGGGCGTTGTCGCCCTGATCATCCTTTCCGTCATTCTCATTTACAACGGGCTGGTCGCGAAGCGGCAGACCGTGAACGAGGCGTTCTCCGGCATCGACGTGCAGCTGAAGCTGCGGCGCGAGCTGGTTCCGAACCTGGTCGAGACTGTGAAGGGCTATGCTGCCCACGAAAAGTCGACGCTGGATGCCGTGATCTCGGCGCGCAATGCGGCGACGGCGGCCTCGACGCAGGGGCCGGCGGCCATGGGCGCGGCTGAGGGCGTGCTGGGCGGTGCTCTGGGGCGTATCTTCGCGCTGGCGGAAAGCTACCCGGACCTGAAAGCCAACACCAACTTCCTGCAGCTGCAGACCGAGTTGTCGTCGATCGAGGACAAGGTTGCGGCCTCGCGCCGGTTCTACAACTCCGCGGTGAATGAGTTCAACACGGCGGTCGAGCAGTTCCCGGCGTCGATGATTGCCGGCGCGACCGGCTTCACCAAGCGTGAGATGTTCGACGTGGGCGAGGCGGAGCGTGTGTCGCTGAACGTGGCGCCGACGGTGAAGTTCTAGCCTGTGGCCATCGTCGTCCGCGCATTCGAGCCCGGCGACGAAGCGGCGTTCCGGGATATCAACCTTGAGTGGATCGAGCGCTACTTTGCCGTCGAGGCGAAGGATCGTGCGGTTCTGGGCGATCCTCAAAAGTACATACTCGACCCGGGTGGAGCGATCCTCATCGCGATGGACGGCGAGGCGCCCGTGGGCGTCGTCGCGCTGATGGTGATGGGCGAGGGCTCGGTCGAGCTTGCCAAGATGGGCGTACGGCCACAGGCGCAGGGCAAGGGCGCGGGGCGAATGCTCGTTACTGCGGCGGTGGTGGCGGCGCGAGGGATGGGGATGAAGCGCGTCTACATAGAAACAAACTCTGCGCTGGGGCCGGCGCTGAAGTTGTATCGGGATGCCGGGTTTCAGCCGCTGAAAGTGGCGCAACCGTCGCCCTATGCGCGGGCGGATGTACAGCTGGAGCTGTGGCTGTAGCCGCTAGATCTCTTCGTCGCGCAGGGGGCGCCACTGTTCGCCGTCGAACACTTCGAGCGGGGTGAAGTCGGCCTTGTAGCCCATCTTGTCGGAGCCGCGGACCCAGTAGCCCAGGTAGACGTAGGGCAGGTCTAGTTCGGCGGCGAGGCGGACATGGTCGAGCACCATGTAGGAGCCGACGCTCCGATCGGCCAGTTCAGGGCGGTAGAAGGAGTAGACCATCGACAGGCCGTCTCGCAGCACATCTGTGAGGGCTGCAGCCTGAAGGGCGCCATCGTCGCCGGCGCCGGCTTCGAGCTTGTTGCGGTATTCGAAAACCACGGTTTCAACCGGGCTGGCATCGACCATGCCTGCATAGTCGCGGATTTCCATATCCGTCATTCCGCCGCCGGGATGACGGACATCGAGATAGCGCTTGAGCAGGCGGAACTGTTCGCGCGTGGCGCGGGCTGTGCTGGCTTCGCGTTCCATCATGGCGTTTCGCGCCAGAACCTTGCGCCAGCGACGCGACATCTTGAAGGCTGCAACATCGATACGAACCGACCGGCACGCCCCGCAGGTCTTGCAGGCCGGGCGGTAGGCGATTGTCTGCGAGCGGCGGAACCCGGAACGCGTCAGGCTGTCATTGAGTCCGACCGCGCCATCAACAGCGAGATTGGCGAACACTTTTCGTTCCATGCGGCCCGGCAGGTAGGGGCAGGGCTGTGGCGACGTCAGATAGAATTTCATCTTGCGGACGAAATCCGCCGGGATGATTTCCTTGGTGTCGGTCTCTTTCATCGTGATTCGACTGCATCCGGCGGCGAGGGGACCCCACCACAGGAAATCACCATGCACCGGTTTGGGTCGTTGGTCGATGCATCGCCATCAGAGGCGATGCCGCAGGTCACAGACCGTTGTCCGCAGGCATCACCGGGGCTTCACGCAGCAGAACGATGCTGATGCGGCGGTTGGCTGGCAGATCCGGATCATCCGGATAGAGCGGCTCGCGATCGCCCTTGCCGGAGACCTGATAAATGCGGTCGCCTTCGACGCCGGATTTTTCAAGGATGCGGCGGGCGGCGTTGGCGCGGTCAGCGGACAGGTCCCAGTTGGAATAGCCGGGCTTGCCGGGTGCAACCGAGTCGGTGTGGCCGGAAATGCTGATCCGGTTCGGCAGCCGGTCGATGACTTTCGAGACAGCTTCGAGCAGGTGCTGCGTGCGGGCCAGCGGTTCGGCCGATGAGCCCGTGAACATCGCGCGGCCCTCCTGGTCGACCAGCTGGATGTTGAGGCCTTCGGGCGTCTGTTCGATGATCAGGTTGCGCGACAGTTCCGCATAGTCTGGCAGGTCCTGCAGCGCCTGGCGCAGGGAGGCTTCGGCGCTGGCGAATTGCGCGTTCTCGCGATTGGCCATGGCCTGGGCGAGGGCATCCTCGCTGGGCTCCTTCGAGCTCTTTTCGCCGGTGGCGGCGCCGCCGGATTTCGTCTGTTGCGAAGCTTCGGCGGATTCTTCGTCGATCTTGCGGTTGGAGCCCGACGAGCGAGCGCCGTCTTCCTGAAAGGCCGTACCACCAAGAAGGCCATCCGAGCCTTGTGACGAACGGGAGACGCTGGCGGGTGCAAAATAGTCGGCGATGCCGCGTTTCTGCTCTGGAGATGTTGTGTTGATCAGCCACATGAGTAGGAAGAACGCCATCATGGCGGTCACAAAGTCGGCGTAGGCGACTTTCCAGGCGCCACCATGGTGGCCGCCGCCAATCACCTTCTTCACTTTCTTGATGACGATTGGTCTATTGCCACTCATGGCGGAATTCTTCCTGCGGTATTAACGCCTTCTTTTGACAGATCACGGTTAAGGCCACGTGCACATGAACGAGCCCGACGCCCCTTCAGGGTTCGATCCCCCCCCTTTCGATCCGAGGGACTATCGCCGTGCGCTCGGCGGTTTTGGCACCGGCGTCGCGCTGGTGGCGGCCCACGATGCGAACGGCCTTGCGCACGGGATGATCATCAACTCGATGACGTCGGTGTCACTGCACCCGCCGATCATGCTGTGGTGCCTGGCCAACGCCAGCGCGGTGTTCAACATCTACACGCAGGCGGCAGCGTTCTCGCTGAACATCCTGCGTTCGGACGATGAAGAGGTGGCGCAAAGGTTTTCGCGCAAGGGCGACCGGATCATTCCGCCCGAGCATGTGACCACCATGGAAACCGGGGCGCCGGTGCTGAACACCGCGCTTGTCAGCCTGGATTGCCGGATGCGGCTCAGGCAGCCCATGGGCGACCACGAAGTCATCTATGGCGATGTCGTCGCCTATCGCGCAGATCCCAGCGTGGATGCGCTCGGCTTTTTCCGGGGAAGGTTCGTCACCCTCAGATCGGAGGGCTAGGCCTGGCCGCAGTCTCCGCCATCACGCTCTGGGGCCGCCCCCCAACCCAATCCCGGCCGACCAAAATTCAGAAAGCGTTGCGCCTCCCCCGCTCGGGGGACGAGAACGCAAGTGGTGCTTCCAGGATGACAGGCCGTGGTCTGGGCGTGTATCTGACGCGCAGCAGATTCAGGAACGACTCCGATGGCGGCATGCGCATTTCTTGGGCTTGGCGTGATGGGTGGACCGATGGCCCGCCATCTCGCGCAGAAGGGCCATGACGTCACCGTGTGGAATCGCACGGTCGAGAAGGCCGACGTATGGGTCGCCAAGGTAGGCGTGGGCAGGGCGGCTGTGT
>CALRWU020000210.1:0-6197 GCA_943371945.1 Azorhizobium sp. AG788 | reverse complement strand
GGTCGACTGCAGGTTCGTCGTGATGGTGTTGAGCTCGTCGGAAATCTTCTTCTGCTCTTCCGGCGTGCCGGTCGACGGGGCCGGAATGACCATGCCTGCGAGCAGGATCGACATCTTGCGCTTCTGATCGGGCGTCAGCGTGGCGTTGGCGTAGTCCTTCGTCGCATTTGCCAGGCGCACGCCGATCAGCGTGCCCTCCGAACCCGCTCGGGCGGCCAGCCAGTCCGTGTCATCGGTGATGAAGTTGGAGTTCACCCAGGCGATTCGGTTGGCGTAATCGGAGAACTCGGAAAGCTCTTTCTCTGAATTGGCCAGGAATGTCGCCGCATCCGGCTTGGCGGCGGTCGTCGCTGAGCCGCCAGAGCAGCCCGCCAGCGCCATGGCAAAGGCGGCAACGCCGCCCAGCAGAAACTTTCTCATTTCGTCCGTCCTGTTGGAAGGCCCGGTCCCCCGGGCGTCGGCGCGGAGACTAGTTCGGCCCCGGAATGCGTCAACAGGGGTGATTCGGACGTTCAACCACGTTTCGGGCCCGGATAGCGCGTATTCGGTCCCAGCGTCGGCGCAGCTTGCTCAAGCTCCCGGAAACTCTCCTCGGCCGCGACCAGCGCAAAGTCGATATTCTCGTCCGTCATTGCAGCCGAGAGGAACATGTTGTGCCACGGGTGCACATAGACCCCGTGCGCCACCATGCGCGAGCACCAGTAATAGCCCAGCCGCATGTCTCCATCATTGTTGAACAGGATCAGGGGCATCTGCGCCGGCCCCGTCTGGCGCAGCGTGAAGCCGTGCTTGCGCGCATGCTTGTCGAACCCTGAGCGCAAGCGCTCGCCCATCAGGATGATGCGCTCCAGATAGTCGGTTGAATGAATCAGCTCCAGCGTTGCAAGGCTCGCCGCCATCGCCGCCGCCGCAAACCAGAACGAGCCCGTGGCGTAGATTTTCTCGGCCGCCCCGCGCGCCTTGTCCGATCCGACCAGCGCCGAGATCGGATGTCCGTTGGCGATCGCCTTGCCCCAGCACGACAAGTCAGGCTGGACGCCGACCAAAGACCAGCTGCAATCCCGCGCCATGCGGAAGCCCGCACGCACGTCATCCACGATCAGCAGCGCGCCGGTCTCATCCGCCAGCTCCCGCGCACGTCGCGCATAGGCGGCGTCGGGCTGCGTCTGATCCACGAATACGTCGTGGCGATAGGGCGCTGCAAAGATTGCAGCGAGATCCTTGCCCGCGGCTGCCACCGCCGCCTCGAGGCTCGCGACGTTATTGTAGTCGCAGAAATGTTGTTCGGCCTGATCGCCCGGTGCAATGCCCCGCGGGCGCGGATTGGCCCAGGGTTGTGAGCCGTGATAAGCGCCCCGGGCCCGCACCACGCCATTCTTGCCCGTATGCGCGCGCGCCGTCATCAGCGCCATTGTCGTCGCATCCGATCCGTTCTTGCAGAACATCGCCCAGTCGGCATGGCGGATCGTGCTGACCATCTTCTCGGCCAGATCGACCATCAGCGGCGACGGCCCCGTCATCGCATCACCCGTCGCCATCTGGTCGACATAGGCGCGATCGATCTTCGCATTGCCATAGCCGAACAGCTGCGGGCCATAGGCGCACATCAGGTCAAGCAGCAGATTCCCATCCGCGTCCCACAGCCAGGCGCCTTCAGCGCGTGCGAAAAACTGCGGATAGCCTTCCGGCAGCGCGCCCACGGCCTGGTGGCCATACATGCCGCCGGGAATGACGCGGGCCGCGCGTTCACGCAGAGCCTTCTCCATGGGGTACGTCATGCCTGTGGCCCTCGCTTTTGATTCTGCGATTTACAGCGTTGCGCGGCGCCGATGTCCAGCGCAGGATTCGTCAGCTAGATGACCATACGCCATGGCGCTGCAGGGGACCGATGAGCAACAGACTGAATGATCTTTTCGCGAATGCGTTGCCTGCTGAGCGCTCGCGGCCGTGCTTTATCATGCCGGATGGACGCAATGTAAGTTATGACGCGCTGCACGCTGGAGCGTCTGCAGTCGCTGGAAGACTTGTAGCGCAGGGTGTCCAGCCCGGCGATCGCATCGCACTGCAGGCCGAGAAGAGCGTCGAGAGCGTAATGATCTATCTCGGCGTGCTGAAGGCAGGCGCCGTCTACCTGCCGCTCAATTCCGCCTACACGTCGGCCGAGGTCGACTATTTCGTCCACGACGCTGAACCGCGCGAGGTCATTACGAATCCGCCAGCTTACGTCCGCGACAGCAAGGCCTTCGCGCCGCTCGATGTGGCCGTTCCGCGCGGCGACGACGATCTCGCCTCGATCATCTACACCAGCGGCACAACAGGCCGATCCAAGGGTGCGATGCTCACGCATGGCAATCTCGCCGCCAACGCCATCGCGCTGCACAAGGCCTGGGCCTTCACGCCTGCCGATGTTCTGTTGCACGCGCTGCCGATCTTTCACGTGCACGGCCTCTTCGTCGCGATGCATTGCGCGTTTCTCGCGGGCTGTCCGATGATCTGGCTGCCCAGGTTCTCGGATGCGGACGTGCTGGCTGGGCTTAAGCGCGCGACCGTGATGATGGGCGTGCCCACCTTCTACACGCGCCTCCTCGCGAATGCCGCCTTCACGCGCGAAGCCGCCAGCAACGTGCGGCTTTTCATATCCGGCTCTGCGCCGCTGCTGCCAACAACCTTCGCAGAGTTCGAACAGCGCACTGGCCAGCGCATCCTTGAGCGCTATGGCATGAGCGAGGCTGTGATCATCACCTCCAACCCGCTGGAGGGCGAACGCCTCGCCGGTTCTGTCGGTTATCCGCTCCCCGGTGTCGATCTCCGTATCGGTGGGGGAGAAGAGACTGGCGTCATTGAAATCCGCGGCCCCAGCGTCTTCTCCGCCTACTGGCGCATGCCCGAGAAGACGGCGGAGGAATTCACCGGGGACGGCTACTTCATCACCGGCGATGTCGGGCGCCAGGACGCTGATGGCCGCGTCTGGATCTCCGGTCGCGCCAAGGACCTGATCATCTCAGGTGGCTACAACGTCTACCCGAAAGAGATCGAACTGATCCTCGACGAACTCCCCGGCGTCACCGAGAGCGCCGTGATTGGCCTGCCACATCCCGACTTCGGCGAAGGCGTCGCCGCCATTGTCATCGGGCAGGGCGACGAGTTCGCCATGATCGCCGAATGCCGCAAACGCCTCGCTGCCTTCAAGACGCCAAAGCGGATCGTGTTCGTCGACGAGCTTCCGCGCAACGCCATGGGCAAGGTGCAGAAGAACGTGCTGCGGGAGACATACACGGCGCTCTTCGCATAGTCCGCTTCCGCAAAACAAAACGGCCGCCGCTGTGAAGCGACGGCCGCATGCTTTTGACAGGATAAAGTCTACGGCTTGCCGTTCGCCGTGTTGGCTGCCGTCGGCAGCGGTTGCGCCTTGGTCGGATTGCCGCCCAGCGCTGTGTGCAGCACGATCCACTGTTCAAGACGCGCGCGGCGGTTGGCGATGAGGTTGGACTCGGCCTGCTCGGCGCTGTCACGCACGGTGAACAGGTTGAGCAGGCTTTCCGAGCCTTCCTGATACTTCAGCTCGCCGAGGCGAAGCACTTCCGCCGCCGCGCTCGAAGCTTTCGTCAGCGCGACGTTGCGCGAGCCCAGAGTGTTGAACGTATCGACCGCCGCGACGATGTCGCCATAGGCGTTGATGATCGTCTGGCCGTAGCGCTCCAGCGCCGCACGCTCTTGCGATGTCGCGATCTTCACGCGGGCGTCGATCGCGCCGCCATCGAAGATCGTCTGCGCCAGCGAGGCGCCGATCGACAGCGCGAGGTTGTCGAAGCTGAACAGGTTCGTGGTCGTGTTGGTCGTCGTGTTTGCGAGGCTGAGTGCGAGGTTCGCGTCCAGCTGCGGCCACGGACCCATCTGGGCAATGCGCGTGTTGGCGAAGGTCTGGATCATGTTGAGTTCAGCCGACACAACATCGGGACGCGAGCGGATCGTCAGTTCCGGCAGTCCCAGCGGCGGCGAGGTGGGCGGCTCGGGCAGGGCGCCCTGCATGTTCAGCTTGTTCTGCGGGAAGCGGCCAAGGGCCAGTTCAAGCGCCCGCACGGCGGCGCGCGCCGAGGCTTCGCTGGCCAGGATCGAGTCTTCGGCCTGCGCCAGGCGGGATTCGCCAAGCACGAGTTCGTCGCGCGCGATCGAGCCGGCATCGAAGCGGGTCTGCGTGATGCGGAAGGTCTGGCGCTGGCGCTCGAGTGATTTGCGATCGAGGTCGAGCTGCTGGCCTTGCTCGATGACGATGAAGTAGGAGCGCGCGACCTGGGCGGCGATCTGGCGGCGGGTCTGTTCGTAAACTGCTTCTGTCGAACGCAGACCGGCGGCCGACGCCTGGATCGAGGCGCTGAGATCGCCCATGATGTCGGCGTTGTAGCGCGCGTTCAGGGCGAACGAATACTGATCGAAATTGTTGTTGAGGTCGTCGGTTGGCGCCGACGTGTTGGCGCCTACCGAAGCGCCCACCTGCGGGAACAAGGCCGAGCGGGTCTGCTGCAGGGCGGCTTCCGATTGGCGAACAGATTCGATCGCAGCGCGCAGCGTGCGGTTGTTCTCGAGTGCTTCCTGTACGTAGGCGACCAGCTGAGCGTCCTGGAAGACGCTGTAGTCGGAAATCACAGCGGCGGGGTCGCCGGTCATCGGCGCGACGGTCCAGTCGGTGGGCATGCCGGCGCGCTTCGCGGACAACGCCTCGAAGGCCGGCTCTGCGATTGGCAGGTGTCCGCAAGCGGAGAGGAGGGCGAGAGCGCCCACGGACAGGCCGCGGGTCATTGTTTTGTCAATCATGTCTCAATGCCTGGATTGGGTCGAGCTGGGCTGCCCTGCGGGCGGGGAAGAAGCCAAAGATCAGACCGACGGAGGCCGCAGCCCCCAATGCTGTTGCGATGATGATGGGGGAGACCACCATCGGCGAGTTAGCGATCTGCGCGTAAACAAACACGCCGACCCATCCTGTTGCCATGCCGATCAGCCCGCCCAGGGTGCAGAGCGCGATCGCTTCGAACAGGAATTGCAGAAGAATGTCGCCGCCACGTGCGCCGATCGCCATGCGTAACCCGATCTCCCGGGTCCGCTCGGTAACTGACACAAGCATGATGTTCATCACACCGACACCGCCGACAATCAGCGAAACCGCCGCCGTGAACGCAAGCAACATGCTCATCGTCTCGGTCGCAGCCGCCCGCTGCTTTATCATGTCTGCAAAGTTAACAACCGCAAAATTGTCCTGTTCGCCCGGTTGTATTTTTCTGCGCTCCCGCATCAGCGTCGTGATGTCTTCCTGGGCGTCCAGCACTTCATAGCCGTCCTGCACCAGCACCTGGATTCGCGAGACATGGCGGGAAACCTGCCGATTGCCGCCGGTAATCCGGTTACGGACCATTCCCAGAGGGCCGACCATCGTGTCGTCGCGGTCCATTCCCATGCCGCCGCCGCCAGATTGCCCTTTGGATTCAAGGATGCCGATCACTTCCAGGGGAACACTGTTAACGCGGATGCGCTGCCCGATCGCGCGCCCGTCCGGAAACAGATTGGCGGCCGCCGTCTTGCCCAGCACCGCCACCGCCGCCCCCCCTTGAACCTCCTGCGCCGTAAACTCCCGGCCCTCTGTCACATGCCAGTTATTAACTTCGAAGAAGGAAGCGTCCCCACCCTGAATGTTGGTAACCCAGTTCGCCTCTTCGGAGACTGCGTTCGCCGACTGGGAGAGTATGCCGGTCGCCCCCTTCACAAATGGCAGTTCTGCGACAGCGGCCACATCTGCCTCGGCGAAGGGTCTTCCCGAGCCTCCGCCCTGATTGCGACCACCGCGATTCATGTTGCCCGGCTGAAGGGTCAGCACGTTGGTGCCGACACTGCTGATCTGCTTGTCGATCTGCGCTTTTGCGCCTTCGCCGATCGACATCATCACCATCACCGAAGCAACACCGATGATGATGCCCAGCATGGTCAGCAGGCTTCGCAGCGGGTTGGAGAAGAGGGCTTCTGCGGCCGAGGAGGTGGCGACGCCGATTTTCATTGTCTGGCTCCGCTGGCCCGCCTGAGATCGGGATGCGCGCTGTCGGATTCAATTCGGCCATCACGAAAATGGATCTGGCGGCTCGCATACTCCGCCACTTCGTTCTCGTGCGTGATCACCACCACGGTGATGCCCTGACGGTTCAGGTCCTGCA
>CALRWU020000209.1:0-6197 GCA_943371945.1 Azorhizobium sp. AG788 | reverse complement strand
CTACCGCACGCGCGACCGCTTCTCGCTGGCCATCCTGAACCAGGTGTCGGTCGACTATTTCGGCTCGTTCCTTGACGACGCCCTGACGGTCGCGATCGGCGCCCGCGCGCCGCAGTTCAAACGCGAACTGAACCAGTATTGCTACTCGCAGAACGGCTCCACGAACGTGCTCTGCACGACGCAGGCCGTCGCAACGACGCTGGCCAACGGCAACGTCCAGTTCGCTGGCGACACCAACCAGTACATCGCGCCGTACAAGCAAGAGTTCACCTACGAGGAAATCCTGCCGAACCTCTCGGTCGGCTACGCGCTGAACGACAGCAACAAGCTCTATGCGAGCTACTCGGAACAGATCGCCGTTCCGCGTACGGACAACCTCTACATCGCCGCGCGCTCGGCGACTGCGACGACGGTTCAGCCGCTCGGCTTCAACGACGTCGAACCGGAAATGACGAAGAACTACGAAGCTGGCTATCGCTTCACGACTCCGGAAATCGTTGCTACGGCCGCTGTCTATCTAAACCAGTACAGCAATCGCGTCGTGTCGAGCCTCGACAACGACCCGACCTCGCCAACGTTCAACCTCACGGTTGATCGCAACATCGGCAAAGTGGAAACGAAGGGCTTCGAAGGCTCGATCGGCTGGCAACTCACCGACACGTTCTCGGTGTACGGCTCGACGACCTACACGGACTCCGAACTGCAGGAAGACCAGATCGTCACCACGATCACTTGCCCGACGGGCGAGACTGTCTGCACCGCCGGTGATCGCGTTCCGCTGTTCATCCCGACCAAAGGCAAAGCCGTCGTCGAAACGCCGGAGTGGATGCACACGCTTCGCGCGGATTGGGACATGAACGACTTCCTGTCGTTCGGCCTGCAGGCCAAGTATGTTGACGAGCGCTTCACAACGGACGTCAACGACGAAGTTGTACCGGCCTACACGACCGTCGATTTCGACGCCCGCATCGACCTGACCGGAGTTACCGGTTTGGAAGACACCTACCTGCAGCTCAACGTGACCAACCTCACGGATGAAGTGTACGCGGTGAACATCTCCTCGGGCCAGAACGCCGTGACGATCGCGGACATCAACCCGACCGTAGGCACGACGGCGCGTAACGGCTCGCCCCGCACCTTCGGCATCAGCGCTCCGCGCACGGCCCTGCTGACGCTCGGCGCCAAGTTCTAGGACTTGACGGGCCCGGCCTCGGCCGGACGACAATCTGGACTGTCATGGGCCATCCTTCGGGGTGGCCCATTTCGTTTCAATCAGGCAAAAGGACCCCGTCAGGCGCCGCTTGGATGCGGCGGCGGAGATACGTGCGCGCATGAATGCCATTTCCGACCTCTGGCGACGCAACCCGTCGATCTGCGTCGCTGGCGCGATCGCGGTCCTCGTCGCACTTCGGATCGCCGTCGTGACCGCCTCCCCGCTTGAGATCGGTCCGGACGAGGCGCAGTACTGGCGCTGGGCGCAGACCCTTGATTTTGGCTATTATTCCAAGCCGCCCCTGGTCGCCTGGGTGATCTGGCTGTCGACGTCGATTTTCGGCGACGCCGGCTGGGCCATCCGCCTCACCGCCCCCCTCCTCCACGGCCTCGGCGCGTTCTTCCTCTTTCTGCTGGGCAAGCGGATGTTCGACGCCCGCATCGGAGCGTGGGGCGCCGCGATCTACCTCCTGATGCCGGGCATCTGGCTGTCGTCCACCATCATCTCGACCGATGCGGTGCTGCTGCCGACCTACGCCATCGCCGTCTGCCTGCTCTGGCGTTTCCGCGACAGCCCGACCGTGGTGAATGCCTGCCTTGCCGGCGCCGCCATCGGGCTCTCCATGCTCGGCAAGTACGCGGCGCTCTACCTGTATCCCGGCATCGTACTCGCAGCCTTCATCGATCGCGACACCCGCAAGGCGCTGCTCTCGCCCGCCGGAGCGATGGTGTTCATCGCCTCGCTTGTCGTGCTCGGACCCAACATTGCTTGGAATGTCGCGAACGACTTCGCCACCGTCAGCCACACCGCCGACAACGCCAACCTTGGCGGCGCCGACTTCAATCCGCTGCGCGTCCTCACCTTCGTACAGGATCAGGCCGCCGTCTTCGGTCCGCTGACGCTGATCCTGTTGCTGGCAGGCTTCGCCTTTCTCGCAGGCCGGAAGGACAAGCAAACTGCAACACGCGAGCTCTGGTTGCTGTGCTTCATCGTGCCCGCGCTCGCTGTCATCATGATGCAGGAGATCATCTCGCGCGCCCACGCCAACTGGGCCGCAGCTGCCTATCCGGCAGCGTGCGTCCTGCTTGCCTCATGGATCGACCGCGCCTTCGGCAAGGTGAAGGTGCGCCCCGTCCTGATCACGGGCATGGCCATCAACACGCTCATCGGCGCCTTGTTCGCCATTGTCTGGGTCTCTCCTTCGATCGCCGACGCGACGGGCGCCTCGGCCGGCATGAAGGGCGTACGCGGCTGGGGCGAGACCACACGCCAGCTGGTCGCCAGGGCTGAAGAACTCCACGCCACCGCCATCCTGGTCGACGATCGCGAGACGTGGCACGCGCTCGACTATCACGGCCGCAACATGGCCATGCCGCCGATCCGCGCCTGGCCCGCCGGCCCCACCCCCCGCAGCCACGCGGAAGAAGCCGGCCGCATCCTGCCGGGCGACGACGCGCGCATGCTGATCGCCAGCACCAACGAAGCCATGCGCCCCATGATTCGCGCAGATTTCGCGACCATTGAAGAACTCGGCTATCTCGACATTCCGCTTACGGCCAAGCGCTCCCGGCGCTTCAAGCTGTATCTGGCGTCGACCTACCACCAGGCCCCGCGCACGCCGGAATTCCTCGCCGCCCACGTCGTCAACGAGGAATGACGCCCGACAGCTGACTCAGCCGCCGCCCGTAACAGGCTCGCGCACGACCGGCGTCACGCGCAGTCCGGTGGCGATGTTGTCCTGCCCCTCGGCGACCAGTTGTGCGTCGTCGGACAAGCCCGTCACCCACACGCCATCGGCCGACTCGTCGACAATGTCAGCGGGCGCAAAGCCGATCACGCCGCCAACGTCGAGATAGTAGACGCCGATCCGGCCGTTCGAATCCGCCTTGAGCAGCGCCTGGCTGATCTTGTGCGCGCGACCGAGCCCGATATTGATCTTGATCTCCGCCGTGCGTCCGACGGGAATGGCGTTGCCGGCGTTGGGCACGCTGACCTTGATCTCGAAATTGCGCGTCTGCGGATCGACTACACTCGCCAGCTTGTCGACCTGCCCAACCACTTCGCGACCGTCCGGCAGTTTCACACGCGCCGCCGCACCGACCTTCACCTTCAGCGCCTGCTTTTCGGATGCGCCAGCGACGAAAGTGATCGGGTCGAGCCGCACAACAACGCCGCACGAGGAGCCCATGCCAACGAATTCGCCGAGCGTCGCGTTGCGCTTCTCGAACACGCCACGGAACGGCGCCACCGCCTGGCGCTGCGCCACCTCTGTCTTGGCGATCTCCAGCGCCGTGACCGCTTCGTCCAGCGCCGCCTTGGATTGCTTCACCCGCGCCTGAGAGACCCAGCCCTCGGCCAGCCGGCTGACATTGCTGGTATGCGCCTCGCGCGCCCGCGCCACCGCGGCTTCCGCCTGCTTCACCCGACCGACAACGCCATGGCCTTCAAGACCGCAAAGCAGTGAGCCCGCATCAACGAAGGCGCCTTCCTTGACCGGCAAAGTCGTCACCTTGCCCGCCGCGCCGAACGACACCGGGGCCACCTCCGCCTCGCTGCGACCACCCAGTGACAGGTAGAGCGTCCGCTGCTCCGCCTTCGAGCGCACGAACTCCACTGTCCCGCCATGTCCCTCGGGCGTACCCGGCAGAGCCTTATCAAGGGTGGGCACCGTGCTCGCCTGCACCCGCGCCACGGTATCCCCGCCCGACACCAGCGAGCGGATGCCGACGATGGCCGCGATCAACGCGATCCCGCCAAGCAGTATGCTGAGTATACGTGGCAAGTGGCTGCTCAACCTCCAGGTTTCGGCCGGATGGACGAAGGATGCGTCCGCCCGCCGAAGCTCAAGCCCTTACACTATGGGCCTTTTGACAGACACGGTATCAAAATGGCGTGCCGGGCGAGATTATGGCGGCCAGCACGCTCCTGTCCCGAATGCCTGGCGCCTGCACGCTGATTCCTTGTCCATTGCGCGGGTTCTTGCCACTAAACATTGGCATTAGTTGCATTCGCGGGGCCAACCCCCTAGCTCCATCCAGCGCGAACAGGGGCCGGACGGGGCGCCTGAAACCACCCGGGACGCCATGACGCAAGCTGCTGACAAGCCCCCAGAAAAGCCCGCTGAAAAGGCGAAATCGCCCAACGCTCCGACCGAAGAGACTGTTCTCTCGGTCAAGCACTATACAGACCGCATGTTCGCGTTCCGGATCACCCGGCCGCCGACCTTCCGGTTCCGCTCCGGCGAGTTCGTTATGATCGGTCTGGAGGGCGCGAACGGCAAACCTCTCCTGCGCGCCTATTCGATCGCCAGCCCGAGCTGGGACGAGGAACTGGAGTTCTTCTCGATCAAGGTTCCCGACGGCCCGCTGACCTCGAAACTCCAGCTTATCCAGCCGGGCGACAAGGTGCTGCTCGGCCGCAAGTCGACCGGCACGCTGGTTCACGACGCCCTCACCCCCGGCAAGCGCCTGTACTGCTTCTCGACCGGCACCGGCCTCGCTCCCTTCGCGTCGGTCATCCGCGACCCCGAAACCTACGAGCGCTTCGAGCAGGTCATCCTTACCCACACCTGCCGCGAAGTGGGCGAACTGAAATACGGCCAGGACCTGGTCGCATCGTTGCGGGACGATCCCCTGGTGGGCGAACACGTCGGCCGCCTGCACCACTACACCACCGTCACCCGCGAACCGTGGCCGAACCAGGACCGCATCACGACCTGCATCGAGACCGGTCGCCTGTTTTCCGATCTTGGCGTCCCCCCCTTCGACCCCGCCGTCGACCGCGTCATGATCTGCGGCTCGATGGACATGATCAACGACACCAAGCTGTTGTGCGAAAAGGCTGGACTGCGCGAAGGCTCCAACGCTTCGCCCGCCGAATTCGTCATCGAGAAGGCGTTCGTCGGCTGAGCACCCTCCACAGGTGCGGCGCCTCGGCTGTTTGACAGATGCGCCCTTACCCACAACGATTGAGAACGCGCGCGACATGCGCCCAACCGACGGCAGGTCAACAATGGCGGACAGTCTCCCTATCCCTGATGCAGCTCAGCGGGACCCCCGGTCCATGCACATGGCCAGCCTCTGGATCGCGGAAGGCGGTCTCCACTGCAACGTGAAGATAGGCGTCTATGAAGGCCGCCCGGACGTCACGGAAGGCAAGGCGTGGGGCGTCATCCTGGCGAACGTGGTTCGCCTCGTCGCCGACGCGATGATCGCCGACGGGAGGACCGAAGGTTCCAAGGAAACGGTCGTCAACCAGATCTGGACCGCCTTCCACGAGGAACTCTCAAACCCCTCGCCGACGTCCTAGGCGTCCACTTTCGCCTTGTCATAGACGAACTCCTCGCCGTCGAGATCGATCTTCGGTAGTTCGTCCTTCTCGTGCCAGTAGTCCTGCGTATGCTGCCACTCGCGCCTGTCGCCGCGCCGGGGCAGCAGATGCATCCCGCGCATGACGTAGCCCGGGTTGAAATCCTCCGGATCTATCCACGTGGACAGCTTCATGTCCTTGAGGCTGGGCGGGATCGCGACTTCCACGCGCCTGGTCCCGGTCTTCTTCATATGCTTGAGCAGGCGAACCACGAAATCGGCGACAATATCCACGCGTAGCGTCCAGCTTGCGCGGAAGTATCCGAACACCCACAGCATGTTCGGCACGCCCGTGAACATCATCCCGCGATAGGTGACCGTGTCGCCGAACTTCAGCGGCTTGCCGTTGATATGGAAATCGATCTCGCCCAGCGGCTCGAGATCGAACCCCGTCGCCGTGACGATGATGTCCGCCTCCAGCTCCTGCCCTGACTTCAGCAGGATGCCCTTCTCCGTGAAGCGCTCGATTTCGTCCGTCACCACCGACGCCTTGCCCGACGCAATGCCCTGGAACAGGTCGCCATCCGGGATGAACGCGATGCGCTGGCGCCACGGCCGGTATTTCGGCGTGAAGTGCTTTTCGATGTCGTAGTCCTCGCCAAGGAACAGTTTCACCG
>CALRWU020000208.1:0-6199 GCA_943371945.1 Azorhizobium sp. AG788 | reverse complement strand
GATCTCGGACAGTGTCGCGTAAACGCGCTCGATCAGCCGCGGCAGTTCCGCCACCGGCACCGGGTTGTGAGACACGTAAGCCGAGACGATCTGGGATGCGAGTTCGATGAGGCTGGCATGGGGCCGGACATCACGTTCCATTTGATCTGTGATCCCAGCCACTCGGTTTGCGATCCCTGAAAGAAAGAATCGACTCGTTTGCATGTCTATACTGCAGGATACTCAGTTAGTTCCATGTCTCTGTAAATACCGAGGGGATTTCGCGCGACTCACAGGGAGTTTTTCGCAGACTTAAGCTAGCCGAACAGCACGACGACCAGCACCAGCCCCAGTATTGCCAGGCTCCAGATCGCAGATGCGCTTGCCGGAACCTTGCCTGCCACCCAACCGTCACTTGCAAACACCTGCCGCCCTGTCGCGCGTATGGCGGTTCCGGCGTCAGCGACCAAACTCCCAAGCGCCCGTCCGGCCCGCCGGAATGGCTTGACCAGCGCCGCCCACGCGTCCGGAGCCCCCCGCCGCCAGATCCATTCCACGTCGAGGATCAATCCGGCCTGCTCCTCCGGATAATACTTCCGCCACTGCAACAGCATGAAAGCCAGCGCCGCGAACACAAGCAACTGGAACTGCTGGATCACATGCACCGGCGTCCAGAGTTCGGACTCAAGGTAGGCCATCGCGGAGTCCTGATACGGCAGGAACTGGTACAGCCATCCCGGCGCTACGCCGATCAGGATGCACAGCGCCGCCGCCACCCCCATCGCCAGCAGCATGTTGAACGGCGCCTCCGGCGGACGCTTGCCGCTGTCATGGCCGAAGAAGGCGAAGTACGGAATCTTGATCCCCGAATGTTCAAGCACGCCGGCCGACGCAAACAACAGCATCAGCCAGACAACGAACAATGATGCGTCCGCATGGCTGGCCGACATCACCATCGACTTGGCCACAAAGCCGGAGAACAACGGCAGGGCCGAAATCGATGCGGCGCCGACCAGACAGAACAGTGTCGTCCACGGCATCGTGCGATGCAGCCCACCCAACTCGGTCGCCTTCGTCGTGCCCGTTCGCAGCATGACCGCGCCCATGCACATGAACAGGAGGGCCTTGTACATGATGTGAGCAAACGCATGCGCCGCTGCGCCATTCACCGCCAGCTGCGTGCCGATGCCAACGGCGCAGACCATGAAGCCGACCTGGTTGTTGAGGCTGTAGGACAGCACCTTGCGTAGATCATTCTCGATCACCGCGAAGAACACCGGAAACACCGCCATGATCGCGCCGATCCAGATCAGCGCATCGAGACCCGCGAAGTATCGCGCCAGCGCATAGACGGCGAGCTTGGTGGTGAAGGCCGACAGCACGACGGAGCCTGTCTCCGACGCTTTCGGATATGCATCCTGCAGCCAGTTGTGCACCATCGGGAACGCGGCCTTGATGCCGAACCCGGCCAGCAACAGAACAGCCCCCGGCGCGCTGATGTCCATCACGCCAACCGGCAGGCCGGCCATGCTCGGCGCAATCAGCGCAAACTGCGTCTCGCCGGTTGCCGCCGCAAACATGCAAACGCCGGCCAGCACCAGCATGCCGGACGCGATCTGGAAGACCAGATACCGCATCGCCGCTCGCCCGCTCTCGCGCGTGCGAGGCGCCAGCACCTGGAACACAGACGATATCGCCGTCAGCTCCCATGCGATGAACAGGCTGATCAGGTCGCCGACGAACACCGCCGTCACGGCCGATCCCGCATAGATCATCGCCGTCGAATCCTGCAGCGGATCGCGCCTGTGCAACGAATAGACGCCAACGATCGCCGACGCGATAATGAAGGCAAGCCCGAACACGAACGACAGGCTGTCTGGTCGATAGAGCACAAGCTCAAGCCCCAGCACCTTCACCGTCGACAGGTTGATGCTAAGTCCCTGAGCGTTGATCAATGCGACCAGCGCCACGCCCGGCCCGCCCACCAGCAGGATTGCACGCGACACCACGTCCCTCGCGAACGGCACGAGCAGCGCCGCCGCGATGATGAAGAATCCCGGATTGGTATTGGCAAGCCAGTCGGCGAGGCGTTCAACGGTCACGGCCTGCCTCCCCACTTCGCCTGTCGTAATAATCCTCAGGTCGCCGCAGCAGCTTGCCCAACGGCCATCCGCTCAGCACAGCCAGCGCGAACGCGATGAATCCGAACACGCCATAGAAACCCGGCACACCCGTCACATCCTTGATCCGATGCGACGCGAGGAAGATCTCCGCCCCGATCAGGCCAACGCCGACAAGGGCGAGCCCGATCATCAGCGCGCGGAAAAACCGCTTCGTCCGCATCCACGAGAACAGCAGCACCGACAGGGGATGCTCTCCCGGGTCGCCCGCCGCCGAAGATGGTTCGGGGTGCTGGATAGGCTCTTCGCTCATGGCGCCGCCTCGACGAAACTGGCAGTGCGGATCGGCTCGAGAAATTTCGCGAGAGGGTCCGCGAACACGAACAGAACAAGGCACGCCGTGGCCGTGATCACAATCGCCGCCAGTGCAACACTCGGCGTCCCGCCTGGCCGTACGAAATCGCGCGGCGCCGGATCGCCCTGCGACGGAAACAGAGCGCGGAAGGCGACAGGCATCAGGTAGACAACCGACAAAAGTGACGACGCGACCATCGCGGCGGCCGTCAGCCATTCATTCGATCCGAACGCCGCCGACACCAGCAGGAATTTCGACCACATACCCGCCATTGGCGGCAGGCCGATCACCGATGCGCTTGCGATCATGAAGCACACGAACACGATCGGCATGCGCCGTCCCAGTCCGCCCATCTGCGATACACGGCTGGCGCCCGTGGCGACATAGATCGCGCCGGCGCACATGAAGAGCGTGATCTTGGCAACCGCGTGGAACACCATGTGCAGCCCGCCCGCGACCAGGCCACTCGCCCACGGCAGCATCGCCGCCGACGTAATGTAGGCAAGCTGCCCCACAGTCGACCAGGCAAGCCGTGCCTTCAGGTCATCCTTGGTCAGCGCAACCAGCGAAGCGATGACGATGGTCGCCGCGGCGATCCACAATATCCAGTTCGCCGCCGGCAAGGTGGAGATCAGCTCGGGTCCGAGGATGTAGGTCGAGACTTTGAGCACAGTGAAGACACCCGCCTTCACCACGGCGACCGCATGCAACAGCGCCGACACCGGCGCCGGCGCCACCATCGCATTCGGCAGCCACATATGCAGCGGCATGAGCGCAGCCTTCGCGGCGCCAAACGTCAGCAACAAGAGGATCGCGCTGGCGACCGCGCCGTCCACCCTGCCCGCAAGCAATCCGCCGGGTGTGAAGGTCGTCGAGCCGGCCAGCACGGCCACTGTGATGATGCCAGGCAGGAACAACAGCACCGACGCGCCGACCAGCGTACCGAGATAGATACGCCCTGCCCGCCGCGCGGCTGCGTCGCCCTTGTGCGTAACCAGCGGATACGTCGAGAAGGTAAGCACCTCGTAGAAAATGAACAGCGTGAAGAGGTTCGCCGCCATCGCCACGCCCATCACGCCAACCATCGCCAGCGCAAAGCACATGTAGAACCGCGTCTGGTTCGCCTCGCGCGCGCCGCGCATGTAGCCGATCGAGAACAGCGAGTTGACGCCCCAGAGGACGCTCGCCATGACGGCAAACAGCGCGCCAAGCGGCTCCAGCTTGAACGCGATATCGAGACCGGCGATAGGCCGCGCCAGCGTCATGGCCGGAGGCGTTCCCGCAGCCACACGCGCGAGCATCGAGATCGTGACGATGCTCAGCACTATGCACGCCACGATCGTCATCGTCTCGCGGACATCCGGCATCCGCCCCACCCCGTAGGTGACCAGCGCGGAGAACAACGGCACGGCGAGCGCCAACAGGATGAGGAGTTCACCCGTCATCGCCCTCCTCCGAACAGGGCAAGGGCGGCTGAGTTGGCGAGGCTCTCCGGCAGGGACGCGTTGACGCCGAACCAGAGGGAGAGACCCGCAAGAACCCACAACGGCGCCAGCACGCCGACCGGCGCTTCACGCGCGCGCGGCGCACCGGGGATCGGCGTACGGAAGAACAGCGCCTCGACCATCCGCCACGCATACACCAGCGTCAGCGCGGAGCCCGCCGCAATCACCACGACCATCCAGATCGCACCGCCCTGCAGCGCTGCCTCGACCAGGTTCCATTTGGCGAGAAAGCCCATTGTCAGCGGTAATCCGGCGAGACTCGCCGCACCAACACCGAACGCGGTCGCAGACCACGGCGCTTCTCGCGCCATGCCCGCAAACTCCGCCAACGTCCGCGCCTTCACGCTGATCGCAAGCGCTCCCAGCGCCATGAAAAGCGTGGCCTTCATCAGCGCATGCGCGAAGATGTAGAAGACCGCCGCGGACGCACCCGCCGCATTCGCCAGCGACAGGCCGAGCATGATCATTCCCACCTGGGCGACAGACGAAAAGGCCAGCATCCGCCGCACCTCCGTCTCGAAGATCGCCTGGACCGAACAGACAATCACGGCAACCGCCGCAAGCGGCGCCAGCACGAAATGGACAAAGGTCTGACCGAACGCGGACGAGTCCGGAAACACATCGAACGTGAACCGTGCGATCAGATAGATCGCCGTCTTGGTGGCGGTCGCAGCGAGGAACACCGACACAAGGCTCGGCGCACCGGCATAGGCGCCAGGCAGCCAGCCATGCAGCGGAAAGATCGCAGCCTTGATGCCGAGACCAACCACTACGAACGCGAACCCTGCCTGGACTGCCGTGTTGTCGCCCAACGTCGCGAGACGGACCGCCATGTCCGCCATGTTGAGTGTGCCGGTCGCGCCATAGAGAAAGCCGATGCCGATCACATAGAAGGTCGCGCCGATCGTTCCCATGATGAGGTAGTTGAATGCCGCCGGAAGCACGCGCCTGTCGCGCTGCTCACCTGCCGCGACGAGCGCGTAGGTTCCGACCGATGACACCTCGAGAAAGACGAACGCGTTGAAGGCGTCGCCGGTCAACACCAGTCCCAGGAAGCCGCCAACGCAAAGCAGATATCCCGACTGGAAAAGCGTATGCGTTTCAGCTCGCACCTCGGCCACAAGCGCGTGCCCTGAATAGACTGCGCCGATCAGGCCCATGCTCGACACAAGCAGCGCCATCGCTGAGCCCAAAGCATCGATGCGCAACGCAATCCCAAGCGGCGGCTGGAAACCGCCGATCACATACACCACCACTCCCTCGCGCGCGACGTCGCACGCAACCGCCAGCGACATCCACAGCGCGAAGGACGCGGTGATGACCGAGATCACCCAACCGCTTCGCCCGCCCGGGCTCAAGGCTGTCGCACACGCGCCAATCAGCGGCCCCGCGATCGCGAGGATAGGCGCCTGCGCCGCCAGCGTCGGGGGCGCGACATAGAGGCTTTCGAACAACGTCACGCCACGGGCTCCGCGCGCGCTGCGTCCACCCGCACAAGCGCGTCGATCTCCTCGGACTCGATCGTGCCATAGGCCTCGCGGATGCGGACGGCGATCGCGAGCCCGACTGCCAGCGTCGCAACACCCACCACAATGGCGGTGAGGATAAGCACATGCGGCAGCGGATTGGAGTAGACGACGCCGTCGACGCCGTATTGAGCCACGTACTGCGGGTTCAGCGCAGCCGCCAGCGCCTGGCCGTCAGCGCTCTGTGCATCAACCATGATCGGCGCCGTACCGCCCGAGACCTTGCCGAGACTGATGTAGAAAAGCCCCGTCGACGTCTGGAACACGGCGAGCCCGATCATCCGCTTGATCAGGTTCCCGCTCGCGAACACGATGAACAGGCCGATCATCATCATCACGACGACGGCGACATAGTTGAAGTGAGTGACGATCAGGCTCATCGCTTCGCCGCCCCTCCATCCATCATCCGTCCGGCGAAGCCGTAGAAGAAGGTCACCATGGTTGCGGCGACGGTCAGCAGCACGCCAAGCTCAATGAACAGGATACCGAAGTGCTGACCCCAGTGATGCACGCCATCGGGATCGCCCAGCAGGCCCGGCGGGATCATTGCTTCGACCTTCGACGAGAACAGATGATCATAGTCGAGAAAGCCGCCGCCATTGACGATGCAGATCACGCCGACGCCCGCGAACAGCATAACGCCCAACGTGGCAACCGTACGCGCAAGTTTGACGGGAACAGCGCGCAACGTTTCGCCAAGGCCAAAGACCAACG
>CALRWU020000207.1:0-6208 GCA_943371945.1 Azorhizobium sp. AG788 | reverse complement strand
GGCGGATTAGCGCAATTGGGCGGGGGAGGCCACCCATCAGTCGTCCAGCAGCGACAGCTGTTGTTCCTTCGACGCCATGTCGTGGTCGCGGTCGACGAGGGCGGTCGGGTAGTCGCCCGTGAAGCAGTGGTCGGCGAATTGCGGCAGGCTGTCATTGCGTTTGCCGGCGCCCATGGCTTCGTAGAAGCCGCCGAGGGAGATGAAGGCGAGGCTGTCCACTTTCAGGTAGCGCTTCATCTGCTCGATCGACATCGAGGAGGCGATCAGTTCCTCTTTCGAGGGCATGTCGATGCCGTAGAAATCCGGGTGCTTGATCGGCGGCGAGGCGACCCGGAAGTGGATTTCGGCGGCCCCGGCGTCGCGGATCATCTGGACGATGCGCTGAGAGGTGTTGCCGCGCACGATGCTATCGTCGACGAGGACCACGCGCTTGCCTTCGAGGATTGGACGGTTCGGTGCGTGCTTGCGCGAGATGGAGCGCTGGCGGCCGGACTGCGTCGGCTGGATGAAGGTGCGGCCAACATAGTGGTTGCGGATGATGCCGAAGCCGAACGGAATGCCGGAGGCTTCCGCATAGCCGAGAGCTGCCGGGTTGCCGCCATCGGGCACGGGGCACACGAGGTCGGCATCCACGTGGCTTTCGCGGGCGAGGATGCGGCCGAACTGCTGGCGCGTCTCGTAGACGCTGCGGCCGTGCATGATGCTGTCAGGGCGCGCGAAGTAGACGTACTCGAAGATGCAGGGCGTCGAACGCACGTTCGGGAACGGGGTGAGGCTTTCCACGCCATCCTTGCCGATGACGACAACTTCGCCCGCGTCGATGTTGCGGACGAAGGATGCGCCGATGGCGTCGAGCGCACAGGTTTCGGAGCAGAGCACGGGCGAGCCGTCGAGTTCGCCCAGCACGAGGGGGCGCAGGCCCCACGGGTCGCGCGCGCCCATCAGCTTGTCGTTGGTGAGGGCGACGATGGCGTAGCCGCCATCGAGCTGGCGCAGCGCGTCGATGAAGCGGTCCTCAAGGCGGTTGCGGACCGAGCGGGCGGTGAGTTGGAGGACGACTTCGGTGTCCATGGTGGACTGGAAAATGGCGCCGTTCTGGACGAGGTCGCGGTGCAGGGCGCGGGCGTTGGTGATGTTACCGTTGTGCGCGATGGCGAGGCCGCCATGGGCGAGGTCGGCATAGATTGGCTGGATGTTGCGGAGAACGACGCGGCCGGAGGTTGAATAGCGATTGTGGCCGATGGCGGCGCGACCGGGGAGGCGCGAGATGGCCCCGCTATCATGCGCGAAGTTGTCGCCGACAAGGCCCATATGGCGCTCGGAACGGAATGCGCCGCCCTTGTTGTCGAAGGTGACGATCCCGCAGGCTTCCTGTCCGCGATGCTGCAGGGCGTGGAGGCCGAGGGCGGTGAGGATGGCTGCGTCCTCGCGTCCGAAGACGCCGAACACGCCGCACTTATGACCCATCCCGTCTTTGGTGCCTGGGCGGAAATCGTCATCCCAATCGGAAAGCGCGGCGCCGGCCTGGACCTGGTCTTTGGGATGGTCAGGATTGGCCAAGCGTGCCTCCGGGGCGAGGTTACTGGGACGTACGTTCGGCAGTTGTCGGTTTGGCCGGGCCCGTGAAGAGCTCGATCACGCCAGTCAGGCCGCCGCCGATCGCGCCTGCTGCGGCGTCTAGTACCGGGTAGGTGTTGCTCTTGGCAATCTCTGGCGGCTCTTCGCCAGGACGAACGACCTGATGCAGCAGCACCACGAACGCGATGCAGGCCAACAGGCCTTTCAGGAGGCCGAGTCCCGCGCCCGCAAAGCGGTCAAACAGCCCGATTTCCGGGGATTCGTTGAAAAGGCGCGACAGGCGCGCGCCGAGGAAGGCTGCGATCACATAAGCAGCGAGGAAGCCGACGATAAAGAGGATGAAGGCCGGCGCCACTGAGGGTTGATCGGGCGAGATCACCTTTTTCAGCGGTTCCTGACCCAGCGTGATGCAGAACCACGCTGAAAGTCCGCCGATTACAAAGGCGAGGATCGAGAAAATCTCGCGAATCAGCCCGCGCCCGATCGACATGACCGCGGACAGCAGGATTACGGCAACAACAACGACATCGAAGACCCAGGGGGGCATCGCACTGACCCTCTACTCGGACCCCCCGCCTAGCACGTCCACGAGGTCCTGCAGTCTGGATAGCCCATGGACGGTCATGCCGTCGACCGTGTCCGGCGCCCCGCCGGGCACAAAAGCCGTAGTAAAACCAAGGCGTGCTGCTTCCCTTAGCCGCGGCTCGATACGGCCGACCGGTCGAATCGCTCCAGAGAGGGCGACCTCGCCGAAAAACACCGATCCCCGAGGAAAGGATTTGTCGAGGAGGGCGGAGGCGAGGGCAGCGGCGGCGGCGAGGTCTCCCCCCGGTTCTGCCATGCGGTATCCGCCAGTGACGGCGAGATAGACGTCGCGCATGCCGAAGCGGAGGCCGCAGCGGGCATCGAACACGGCGAGCAGCATGGCGAGACGCGCCGAGTCCCAGCCGACGATGGAGCGGCGCGGGTTGCCGGCGGCCTCGGGGCCGGCGAGCGCCTGCACTTCGGCCAGGACTGGGCGCGAGCCCTCCATCGCGGCGAAGACGGCTCGGCCGGTTGATTCTGCTTCGCTGCCCGCGAGGAAGAGGGCGGACGGGTCGCGTGCAGCTGTGAGGCCGAGTTCGCCCATCTCGAACACGCCGATCTCATCGGTGGGTCCGAAGCGGTTCTTCACGGACCGGAGAATGCGGAATTGGTGGCCGCGTTCGCCCTCGAAATAGAAGACGGCGTCGACCATGTGTTCGAGCACGCGCGGACCCGCGATCTGGCCGTCCTTCGTGACGTGGCCAACGAGGATGACGGCAGCTCCAGTCTTCTTGGCGAAGCGCGTCAATTCCTGCGAACAGGCGCGAACCTGTGCGACGGAGCCGGGGGCGGCTTCAAGACCATCGGACCAGAGGGTCTGCACGCTGTCGATCACAACCACCTGCGGCGCTGCGGACTTCAACGCTTTCAGGATCGAGCGGAGATCGGTCTCGGCGGCGAGTTGCACACTGGCTTCGGAGACGCCGAGACGGCGGGCGCGGCCCTGGATCTGCGAGATCGCTTCCTCGCCGGAAATGTAGATCGTCTTGATGCCGGCTTTCGCCATGGAGGCTGCGGCCTGCAGGAGGAGCGTGGACTTGCCGATGCCGGGATCACCGCCGACGAGCACTGCAGAGGCGCGCGCGATACCGCCGCCGAAGACGCGGTCGAGCTCATCAATCCCTGTGGACAGACGCGGCGGCGGTGGCTCGGCGCTATCGAGTGGCGAGAACTCTACTGTTCCAGTGCGCGTTTTCGTGCCGGAAGCCGGGGCGGACAGGCCCCCAGGTGGTGAACTGACGGATTCCTCGACCAGCGTATTCCACGCACCGCAGCTTTCGCAGCGTCCGGACCATTTGGAATGGGCGGCGCCGCAGGATTGGCAGACGTAGGCGGTGGTGGATTTGGCCATGGCGGGAACGTGGCAGTTGTCGCAGTTCCGCGCCAGAGTGCAGCTGAATTAGCTTGTGACCGGATGAGATTTGCTCACAGGCGGCCTGCACTATCTTGGTGTTGCCAGCTTTTGGCGGCGGAGTAGCTTCGCTCTGCAAAGAGGAAACGCGTCATGACCCGCTATAACAGCATCATCGAAACGGTTGGCCGTACGCCGGTGGTGAAGATCAACCGGCTGGCCCCCGAGGGCGTGAACCTTTGGGTGAAGGTCGAGTCGTTCAACCCGCTGGGGTCCGTGAAGGACCGCCTGGCGCTGGGCGTGATCGAGGCTGCGGAAAGATCTGGTGATTTGAAGCCTGGCCAGACCGTCGTCGAGATGACGTCAGGCAACACAGGCATCGGCCTTTCCATGGTGTGCGCCGCGAAGGGCTATCCGCTGGTGATCGTGATGCCGGAGAGTTTCTCAGTCGAGCGGCGCAAGCTGATGCGCTTTCTCGGGGCCAAGGTGTTGCTGACGCCTGCCGCGTTGCGCGCGACGGGCGCCATCAACAAGACGATCGAGCTGGCGAAGGCCCATGGCTGGTTCATGACGCGGCAGTTCGAGAACGAGGCGAACCCCGCCTATCACGAGAAGACGACGGGACCTGAGATCATCGCAGACTTCAAGGATATCGGGCTCGACTATTTCGTCACGGGTTATGGTACGGGCGGGACGCTCAACGGCGTGTCGCGCGTGCTGACGAAGGAAAGCCCGCGCACCAAGATCGTCGTGTGCGAGCCGACAGATGCGCCGCTGCTGTCGAGTGGGCAGTCGCAGCCGCGTAATCCGGATGGCACGGCGTCGGCAGGCCACCCCGCATGGAAGCCGCACCCGATGCAGGGCTGGACGCCGGACTTCATTCCGAAGCTGACGGGCGAAGTGGATCTGTCACGCGTGCACAAGATCCTCACGGTCTCGAATCCGGATGCGATGCGGTGCAGCCAGGAGCTGGCGCAAAAGGAAGGTATCTTCGTCGGCATCACATCGGGCGCGACGTTCGCCGCAGCCGTGGAAGTCGCAAAGACGGCCCACAAGGGCGCCAACGTGCTCGCCATGCTGCCGGATACCGGCGAGCGCTATCTGTCGACGCCGCTGTTTGCGAACGTGCCAGCTGAGATGACGCCAGAAGAGCTGGAAATTGTGAAGTCGACGCCGTTCGCGCATCCGGTTGCTGCGGCCTAGGTTCAGCTTCAAGTATTCGCGTCTGGGCGAGCTGGCTGCATGGTAGGTCATGCGCTCTGGAAGGGTGCTCATGGACGATTCCAACGCGAAACTGTTTGCCGACATCGCACGCTACGCAACGGCGCGGCGCGCGGGTGATGCTGAGCGCAGGCATGCGCCGGAGGCGGGCTACGCGGAGCAAGTGGAACAGTTTCGTATAGCTTTGAAGGACGAGGGGCAGGCTGGCGACGCGGTCATCCGCGAGTTGATCGCGCTGGCCGAGCCGGGGCTCGCGGCGATGACGGGGCCGCGCTTTTTCGGATGGGTGATTGGCGGCAGCAACCCGGTTGGCGTTGCTGCCGACTGGCTGACGTCGATCTGGGGCCAGAACACCGCCAACCATCTCGCGTCGCCTTCGGCGTCAGCGGCGGAAGAGGCGTGCCGGCAGGCGTTGCTCGATCTGTTTGATTTGCCGCGTGAGTCGTCGATCGGATTTTCGACCGGCGCCACGATGGCGAGCTTTACCTGCCTCGCGGCGGCGCGGGGCGAGGTCTTGCGCCGGGCGGGATGGGATATCGAGGCCGAGGGCGTGTTCGGCGCGCCGCCGGTGATGATCGTGCTTGGCGAAGAAGCGCATTCGACGATCTTTGCCGGGCTGAAGTATCTGGGCTTCGGCGAGCGCAACATTGTGCGTGTGGCCGTTGATCGGAATGGCGCGATGGTCGCGGGGGCGTTTGCCGAGGCGATGGAGCGCGTGTCGGGACCAGTGATCGCGATTGCGCAGGCGGGGCACATCAACTCAGGCGCGTTCGATCCGTTTGGCGAGATGGCGAGGGTCGTGAAGGCAAAGGGCGCGTGGCTGCACGTCGATGGAGCATTCGGCCTGTGGGCGCGGGCGACGCTGACGCATCGGCATCTCGGCGAAGGGCTGGAGCTGGCGGACTCATGGTCGGTTGATGGTCATAAGTGGCTGCAGACGCCTTACGACTGCGCTTATGCCATTGTGAAGGATGCCTCCGCGCATGCGCGCTCGATGCGGATACCGGCGAGCTATCTGCCGTCGTCGGGCGACGACGCGCGCAATCCGAGCGACTTCGTGCCGGAGCTGTCGCGACGGGCGCGCGGGTTTGCGACGTGGGCTATGATCCGCAGGCTGGGGCGGCGCGGCATTGCGGAGATGGTGACGCGGCATTGCGCGCAGGCGCGGCTGTTCGCGCAGAAGCTTGCCGAAGCTCCGGGCGTCACCGTGTTGAACGAGGTGGTGCTGAACCAGGTCGCGGTGCATTTCGGAAGCGATGCACAAACCAAAGCCGTGATTGCGCGGGTGCAGGCGGACGGGATCTGTTTTGTCGGCGGTGCGGAATGGCGCGGCAAGCAAGTGATGCGGATCTCTGTGATCAACGAGAACACCACCGAGGCGGATGTGGAGCGGTCGGTGGCCGCCATGCTGTCGGCGTGGGATGCGGTGCAGCGCGCCAACTAGCGCGCGACGAAGCACCAGAGGCCGGTGCA
>CALRWU020000206.1:0-6209 GCA_943371945.1 Azorhizobium sp. AG788 | reverse complement strand
AGTGATCGAGCGTCACATCACGCCGGAAGAGCTGTCGACCTTCTCGGAGTGCTTCATCACGGGATCAGCGGCGGAAGTGACGCCGGTGGCCGAGATGGCGGGTCATCACTACAAACCGGGCAACATCACCGGCACGCTGGCCGACGACTATAGCCTGGTCGTGCATGGCAAGATTACGCTGGAACAGATCCGGGCGCGGGCTGCTGAGTAAGTCCGGGCCTCTATTTCAGTGACGCCAGCAGGTCCTTGATGGCCACCGAGACAAAGCGGATTGCGGAATCGGCAACGCCATAGGGTATGAACAGGCGTTCGCCGACCTTCAGTGATCCGCAGGTGTAGACCACGTTGGGGACATAGCCCTCGCGTGTCTCGTGAACGGGCGTCAGGAAGGGTTCGACCGAGCGGCCGAGCAGGCGTGAGGGATCCTTCTTGTCGAGGAGCGCTGCGCCTATGGAATACTGACGCATCGCGCCGACACCATGCGTCAACACCAGCCAGCCTTCATCAAGTTCGATGGGAGACCCGCAATTTCCCATCTGCACCAGCTCCCAGAGGTATTTGGGGCCGAGTACGCGCTTGCCGTAGTTCCAGACAAACCTGTCGTCGGTCTGCATGAAGTACAGCGACTCGTGGTCCAGGCGGCCGATCGCAGAGTAGCGGCCATCCAGCTTGCGCGGGAAGAGCGCGAGGCCTTTGTGCTGGGCGGCGGCGCCGCGCAGGGGGGTAAGTTGAAAGCTTGAAAATCTCTCAGTCGTGAGCATTTCGCAGCCGACTTCGCGGCCGGAATATGCGGTGTACGTTCCGTAGTAGTGCTGCGAGCCATCGTCTTCCGTGAAATGGACGAGGCGTAGATCTTCCAGCCCGTTGGCCTGTGCACGCGTGATCGGGAAGATCACGGTGCCCGACAGGGGCGTCGATTCATGCCGCGTGACTGTAACCGGACCACCTTCGCCGTCATGATCATCGGGCGCTGCTGCGATTGCAAACTGAGGCTCGGGCCAGAGTAAGAAATCGCCGTCAGGCATCGCAACGCCTTCGCGGAAGGCGATCGACGAAATGTGGCCTTCGCCAACCGTGCGCAGCGAAAGGACGAATTTAACTGCGCCGTCTCGCATACCCGACTGATCAGGATGCGGCACGATCGATGGGTTCATGACGGCGGCGGCGGAGTATGAGTATTCGTGGCTGAAAAACGCTCCAACCAGTTTCGCCTGGGCGTCGCTGACATGATCGAAGTTGCCGATCATCCCCTTGATCTGGTTGAACCGCTTGAGAAAGATGGCGTGCGTCTGCCAGTGCCTGCCGAAGAAGTCGCTATCGACCTTGGCGAGATAGGCGGCGCATTCGGCTTCGCTGAGCGCCAACACGGCCTTCGTGATGCGTTCGGCGCGGTTCATAATCCCTGATGCAGTGCCACGCGGTTCCGCAGAAATGCTGAATGGTCTCAGCACCACCTGCGCCGGATTGGCGCTGAGTTTTGTCTCGAAATTTCGAATGTCCATATTCGTCCCAGCTGCATTCAGGTGAAAGGCGTCTCAGCCGGCCGTAGAGGGAAGCCCCAGCAGGCCACGCCTGACCGATGCGGCGGCGAGAAGATAGCTCAGGATGGATTCTGCGCCGTGATTGCGGTTCAAGCCGTCGATGGTCAGGGCATCGCAGCAGATACCATCGGACGGGCGAGCCAGCGCAACTCCATGCACATTGCGCCCGCCAAACCATTCGAACGCCTGGCGCGCAGCGTGAGCGTATTGAGTGGAGCCGGTTGCTCGCCAGCCGGCGATGCATGCGTCCACGGTTGCCAGCGCCTCGATTGGCTGTTGGTCGAAGTGAATGTGGTCCGCGCTTGTCTCCGCGAAGGCGCTTGTCGGCACGGGGGCAAAAAAGCCGTGTGCAGTGATCTGCTGCTTCATCAGGAGATCAAGCGTGTTGATGCCGGCGGCGAGCATGTCTGCGTCCTGCAGCCGTTCACCGGCAAGTATAAGCGCTTCCGGTAGTCGCGCGTTGTCGTAAGACAGGTTGGGCTCGAACCAGCCATGGTCAGAGGCGCCTTCCTGGGCGCTTTTCAGCAACTCACCCGCTGCTTCTGCCACAAGACGGCGCGTTTCGGGTTCCGTGATGATTGTATGTTCAGCAGCGAGCAACGCCTTGATCACCAGCGCGCGCGAACGAAGCGAGGTCCATGCCTGCATATGCTGGATGACTTCGCGGGCCAGATCGCCGGCCCAGTCGCGCAAGTCTGCCTGAGGCCAGTCGCGCGCCACCAGGCAAAGTGCTTCCAGCGCGCGCGCGCAACAGTCGTCCGAGCCGCCTTCGTCCAGCCAGCGGCGGTCGAAACCCATGAAGTTGCGGAATCGCCCTGTTTCCGTACTCCACGCGTGATTGAGGAAAGCCGCGCAGGACAGGCCCAGCCGCTCACCTGCCGCATCAAGCGAGCCTTCGCCCGCAAGCCGCGCCATCAAGCTCAAAGCTCGCGAGTTATCGTCCGTGCAATATCCGTGGCTGCGGTCGGGTGCGCCGAAACGAGAGTGTTGCATCACGCCGCAATCGTCCGACATCCGCAGCAAGCCATCCAGAGTCGGGTGTGCCATCGGACGGAAAGCTTCTTCCTTCCGGCGTTCGTAGGATGCCAGGCAAGCCAGAGCGAGACCTGTGGTTTCCTGCGCCACTTTGCGCCAACGGGACGGTTCGCCCGCGCGATAGGCACGGCGCGCCATCGCCTCGCGACGGGTGTCGTCGGACAGAAGGTCGATGATTTCACGCGTGAAAGCGCGCGTGTCGTTGAACGGGCAGATCACGCCGATCCCGTCGGCCAGCGCTTCCCTGGCATGCCAGTAAGGCGTGGAGATGACCGGTTTCCCAAGTGCGATCGCGTAGGCCAGCGTGCCCGAGGTGATCTGAGCTTCGGTCAGGTAGGGGGTCACATAAAGGTCGGCAGCCTGGAGCAGATCGACCAGCTCAGCATCTTCGACGAAGCGGTTGATGAAGCGGAGATGGTCGACCACACCCAGCGAGCGCGCGAGCTCCACGAGACCGTCGCGGTAAGCTTCGCCTTCGGTCTTCACGAGGTGCGGATGGGTTGCCCCCACGATGAGATAAACTGCGTCGGGGTGACGGTCGAGGATTGCGGGCAGGCCGCGGATGATTGTCTCAAGTCCCTTGTTGGGGGACAGGAGGCCGAACGTCATGATCACTTTGTTGCCGGCGAACCCGAGCGGCGCCTTGAATGGATCGGTCGCCGAGAATGGTCGCTCCGGAGCGCCATGCGGGATGACGTGAACCTTGGTGGGGCCGGCGCCGTGCACGCGCTCAAGTATGTCTGCGCCCATTTCTGTCATCACGATGACGGCAGACGATATCTGCAGGATTTCATCGAGCACGCGTTTCTGTTCAGGGTTCGGGTTCTGTAGCACCGTATGCAGGGTGGTCACGACTGGCATCTGCAGGCGGCGAAGAAGCGTCAGGATGTGCGCGCCTGACGGGCCCCCGAAGATGCCGAATTCGTGCTGCAGGAAGACGACCTCAACGCCGGCGCTGTTCAGGTCATCTGCTGTCTTTTGATAAGCTGTAATGTCGTCCTGCGGGACAACGTGGGTGACGGAATCGGGATAGGTATGATTGCCACCCCTGTCCTCCATGGCGACCAGGTTCCATTCTGTTCTGGGAAGACCGGCGCGAAGACTATTGAAGGTATCGCGGGTAAACGTGGCGATCCCGCATTTGCGAGGAGGGAAGTTGCCGATCATCGCTGCCCGCCGCAGTCGCGGCTTGGCGACTTCGGCGATGATCGTCTGAAGGTTGCGAACAATCGCCGTCGCGGAGTCGAAACCCATGAGCAATCCTTACAAGCGGTGGCGCGCTCCCCGGCTGTTCCAACGCTCGCAAGCGCAGAAAGTTCCACTATGACGGAACGTGTAGACGCGCTTCTTTCGTCACCGCGTCAATGACCGACAATTTGAGGGGCAGTCGGTTGCTTTGCGCATAACCCGCCGTGCGGCGAAGCCCTTCACGATGTAAGTCGTGTCGACCTGCCCAATTGCAGGCGCAGTGGCGACCTTCTGATAGCGGATGCGCTTGCCTGAAGGTCTGTGAAGCTCGTGCAGCGGCAGGGATGCTCCGCTGCCTGTTCCGAATTGAACGACTGACGCGCTCAGAGAGCGGCAGCAATCCGCGCGGCTTGCTCGCGCAGAACGTCGATATCGGCCGGTTTGCCGCCGTGGTGGGGCTGGAGGGGGAGGTTGGCGTAACGGGGGATTATGTGCACGTGGAGGTGGAACACGGTTTGGCCGGCCGGGGCGCCGTTGAACTGGGTGACGATGACGCCGTCGCAGGTGAAAGCTTTTGTAACAGCCTTGGCGAGCTTCTGGACCGACGCAAAGTAGGGTCCCAATCTGTCAGCCGGGAATTCCAGCAGGTTGCGGGCGGTGGTGTTCTTGGGGATCACCAGACAATGGCCCTGCGACTGGGGGAAGATGTCCATGAAGGCGAGGACATCGTCATTCTCGAAAATCTTTACGCAAGGCGCCTCATCGCGCAGGATTTTTGCGAAGATGTTGTTGCCGTCATAGTCGCCAGCAAGACTCATCAGAAACCCTCTTCTTCGTGATCTTCCGGTTGTTGCAGCTCGCCCTTCCGGAAGGGTGAGTAGGACTGCAATGCCTCAATACCCTCTTCGACTGCTGCGCGCTCGCTGTCGAGATAATCCGCAACGGCGTTGCGCAAACCGCTGTGTGCAATCCAGTGAGCCGAGCGGGTCAGGCGCGGCTCGTACCCGCGCGCCAGTTTGTGTTCGCCCTGGGCCCCAGCCTCGACGCAGGCAAGGCCCCGTTCAATCGCGAATTCGATCGCCTGATAGTAACAGACCTCGAAATGCAGGAAGGGGCGCTCTACGCGACGGCCCCAATAGCGGCCGTAGAGCGTGTCCGACCCGATCATGTTGAGCGCGCCGGCGATAGGCTCGCCATTGTCCATCGCGAGGATCAGCAGGCATTTGTCGGCCATCCGCTGGTGCAGGAGCGAGAAAAACTCCCGATTGAGGTAGGGCGAGCCCCACTTCCGGCCGCCAGTGTCGATGTAGAAGCGGAAGAACGCGTCCCAGTGATGCTCGCGTATCTGGTTGCCCGTAACGCGGATGATATCGAGGCCTTCCTGCGCGTCCCGGCGCTCGCGGCGCAGGGTCTTGCGCTTCCTCGACGATAGCGCGCCAAGGAAATCGTCGAACGATGTGTAGCCGCGATTGATCCAGTGGAATTGCTGGTCCTCGCGCAGGAGCAGGCCTGCGGCGCCGAGTTCCTGCCAGGTCTGCTCGTCCAGAAAATTGAAGTGGGCGGAGGACGCGCGCCATTGCTTGCCGACATCCACGACCGAACCAACGAGGGCATTGCGGATAGCGGCTGCGTGCGGACCCGCGGCCAGCAGGCGGCGGCCTGTGACCGGGGTGAACGGAACAGCGCACAGGAGCTTGGGATAGTAATGGCCGCCGGCGCGGTGCAGGGCGTCGGCCCAGCCATGGTCGAACACGAACTCGCCGCGCGAATGCGCCTTCAGATAGAGTGGGGCTGCTCCAACAAGCCGGCCTTCCTGATCGTGCGCCAGCAGGTGGCGCGGGGTCCAGCCTGTGGCGCGTTCGGCGCAGCCGGAGGACTCGGCGGCTTCTAGAAAGTCCCAGTCGAGAAAGGGATCATACCGTTCACCAGGCGGGTTCGCGATGGCGTTCCAAGCTGTACGATCGACATCACCCATCGCGCCCGCAATGGAGAGGGAAAGCTCGATCCTGTCAGCTGTATCGTCCGCCAAGAGCTTCCTCGTTGTGGGTCAGCCCGACTATATCGGTGTTCTGCCCGGGATTGCGAGAGCCGGTTTCAGTCCTTCGAAAATAGCGGCGGCGCCGTGTTTCCGGGCAATTGCGAGTTCGTTTTCGGTGCGGATCGTCCAGGTCACAAGCGGGCCTGCATCACGCAAGGCAGCCAGCGAGGAATGGTGTGGGGCAAGATAGGCGCAATTGAGATTGCGCGCGCGCGCCGCCTTCTGCGCGACGCCATGCGGACCAAGATCATCCAGTGGCTCGATCAGCTGACCAATCTGGCGTTCCGGCATGAGGGTCGCCATGCGCCAGACGCTCGGCTCGTCAAAGCTCATCAGCGTGGCCGGCGCGGCAGACTGGTTCATATATTCGATGATCAGCGGAAGGATGCGCCGGTTTGGCGGATCGA
>CALRWU020000205.1:0-6235 GCA_943371945.1 Azorhizobium sp. AG788 | reverse complement strand
GACGCCGAAGGCCGCGTGCTGTCGCCCAAGGAAATCCCGTGCTCGGAGACCCCGCTGCCGGGCAGCCAGAACACGCCTAGCCAGGCGCCCACTCAGGCGCCCGTCGCTCCGCGCGACACGGGCAACTGAGCCATGCCCCAGCTGGCGATCCAGCCGTGGATGATCGCCGCGCGACGGGTGATGGACGCGCTGGAAGCTGCGCGGCCCGGTTCGGCGCGCTATGTCGGCGGTTGCGTGCGAAACGCCCTGCTGGGCGAGCCTGTCTCCGACATCGATATCGCGACGCAGCTGGTTCCTGATGAGGTCACCAAGGTCATGCTCGCCGCGGGCATCGCTGTGCATCCGACGGGCATCGAGCATGGCACGCTGACTGTCGTAGCCGATCACCAGCCGTTCGAAGTCACAACCCTGCGCCGCGATGTGGAGACGGACGGCCGCCGCGCCGTTGTCGCTTTCACCGAAGACTGGGCGGAAGACGCCCAGCGCCGCGACTTCCGCATGAATGCCGTCTACGCAGATAAAGACGGCAAACTTTTCGACCCGACAGGCGGTGGCCTCCACGACATAGCTGCGCGCCACATCATCTTTGTCGGCAATCCCGAAACGCGCATCCGCGAAGACTATCTCCGCATTCTCCGCTTTTTCCGTTTTCTCGCCTGGTATGGTTACGAGTCTTGGGACCCGGAAGGTTTGAAGGCTTGCGAGCGTCTGCGAAGTGGCCTCGCAACCATTTCGGTGGAACGCATCTGGATGGAGATGAGAAAACTCCTCGCAGCGCCGAATCCTTGGCTGGCTCTAAGCCTCATGGAGGAGTCTGGCGTGCTTCATGAACTCCTTCCCGAGTCAGTCGGCATCGAACTGTTGGATCGCGTCATCGCGTTGGGCTCACTCGAGGATCGCTCTGGCGACGGGCGTGTGCAGCGTCGTTCCCATGATCCTCTGCTTCGCTTCATGTCGATGTTCTACAAAGACGCCGCCGCCGCCCGTACAGTCTGCAACCGGCTGAAACTGTCCAACGAAGAGCGCGACCGCGTCGTGTGGCCCATGGAAGACGAAACTGTCATGTCGCCGGAGATGACGCCGCATGACGTGCGGGCGGCAGCTTACCGGGTCGGTGCGCAAGTCGTTATCGATCGTGCGATGATTTTGTTGGCGGCGCACCGTGATCCCGCGTGGGCCGACGTGATCGCGCTCGCCGAAACCTGGCCGAGACCCGTCATGCCGCTGACCGGCGCAGACCTGATCGCCGCCGGCATTTCACCCGGCCCGCAAATGGGAGCGACGCTTCGCAAGGCCGAAGCCGCATGGATTGCCAGCGATTTCACGCTCTCGCGAGACGCGCTTCTGAGCCTCGCCTAAGGCCACTTAACAACCGGCGGCATCGAGGACAGGATACTCGCGACATTGCCGCCGGTCTTCAGGCCGAACGTGGTGCCGCGATCGTAGAGCAGGTTGAACTCGACATAGCGCCCGCGCCGTACCAGCTGTTCCTCGCGCTCCTCCGGCGACCAGCTCTCCAGCATCCGCTTCTTCACGATCTCCGGATAGACCTTGGCGAACTCGCGGCCCACATCCTGCGTGAACGCGAAGTCCGCCTCCCAGTCGCCCGAGTTGTAGCGGTCGTAGAAAATTCCGCCAATGCCACGCGGCTCGTCGCGATGGGGCAGGTAGAAGTATTCTTCGCAATGCTTCTTCATTCCCGGATAGTCCGTGCCGTGCGCATCGCAAGCGGCCTTCATCGCGGCGTGAAACTCGATCGCGTCGGGAAATTCCTGCTCGCGCTGATAGGCGAGCAGGGGCGTCAGATCCGCCCCGCCGCCGAACCAGCTGTCATCCGTCACCAGCATGCGCGTGTTCATGTGCACCGCCGGAACGCGAGGGCTCACCATATGCGCGATCAGCGAGACGCCCGCCGCCCAGAACTTGCCGTCCGACTTGTCGGCGCCCGGAATGGTCTTGGCGAACTCTGGCGCAAAGGCGCCATAGACGCAGCTCACATGCACGCCGACCTTCTCGAACAGGCGGCCCTTCATCACGGCCATCGTGCCGCCGCCAAGGTCTTCAGCGCCGCCGCCACGCTTCCACGGCGTCCTCTCGAACCGCCCGGCTGCACCCTTGTAGAGGGGTGGGGACGCCGCGTCCTCCAGCGCCTCGAAACGCGCGATGATGTCGTTCTGCAAGCTCTGAAACCAGGCATAGGCGCGCGCCTTGCGGGTTTCGGTCAGGGATGCGTCGGCAACAGCAGTCTTTGTCATGACGCTTAGCTAACCGGGAGAAGTGGGTGGCGTCCAGAGAGCACGGTTTCATCCTGTTTGGCGTTTACCAGCATGACAAAACAAGCCTGCTACTCAACGCGGCGCGAACAACCGCACTTCAACCCCTTCCGCCACCACCGTCTCCGCCACCCGCGTCCCGCCCTTGCGCGCCACGGCCGCAAGGCAGCGCGGATACAGCAGGTGCTCCGCCTTCAGCACGCGCGCCGCCAGCGTGTCCGGCGTATCCCCCGACAGTACGTCCACCTCGGCCGACCCGATCACCGGCCCTTCATCCACGCCCGCCGTCACCTGATGCACCGTACAGCCATGCACCGTGTCGCCCGCAGCAAGACATCGCGCATGCGTATCCACGCCCGGATATTTCGGCAGCAGGGACGGGTGGATGTTGATCAGCTTGCCTGCCCAGGCATTCACGAACCACGGCGTCAGCACGCGCATGAATCCCGCAAGCGCGATCAGCTCAACGCCCGCCGCGCGCAACTCCGAATCGACAGCGCGCTCGAACGCCTCCCGGTCCTTGCCATGGATCTTGTGATCAACCGCCGCCGTCTTCACGCCGAACGCCGCCGCTCGCGCGAGCCCTCCCGCATCCGGCTTGTTCGACAGCACCAGCACCGGCTCGCACGGCCAGGCCGGATCAGCCGCTGCCTTCAGCAGCGCTTCCATGTTGGAGCCGCGCCCCGAAATCAGGATGCCGAGCCGAGTGCGGCTCACGCGCTTGCCAGTTCGCCGATGACGAAAGCGTTCTCGCCTTCATTGGCCAGACGCTCCATCAGTGGCATTGCGACCACCGGATCGACCGCCATCACAATGCCGATGCCGCAATTGAATGTGCGCCGCATCTCGTCGTCCGTCAGCCCGCCGACTTCCTGCAGCCATCCAAACACCGGCGGCAGTTTCCAGGCCTTGTAGTCGATCTTCGGCACGAGATGATCTGGCAACATCCGCGGCGTGTTCTCGGTCAGCCCGCCGCCCGTGATGTGCGCCAGCCCCTTGATACGCTTGTTGCGGATCAGCGGCAGCAACGCCTTCACATAGATCTTCGTCGGCGCCAGCAATGCTTCGCCCAACGTTTTACCTGCCTCGAACGGCGCGGGATCTTCCAGCTTCAGCCCGCTCCGCTCGACGATCTTGCGGATCAGCGAATAACCATTCGAATGCGGACCGGACGATGCGATCGCCACGAGCAGGTCGCCTGCTTTCATGTCGTCAGTCTTCGGCAGGATGTCTTCGCGCTCGACACCGCCGACCACGAAGCCCGCGAGATCATAATGCCCCGGCGCGTACATGCCCGGCATCTCGGCCGTCTCTCCGCCCACCAGCGTGCAGCCCGCCTGACGGCAGCCTTCTGCAATACCGGTCACAACCTTCGCGCCCGTACCCTTGTCGAGCTTTCCCGTCGCAAAGTAGTCGAGGAAGAACAAAGGCTCCGCGCCCTGCGCCAGCACGTCGTTGACGCACATGGCCACCAGATCGATCCCGATCGTTTCGTGTCTGCCGGTTGCGAAGGCGAGCATCAGCTTGGTGCCGACACCATCCGTACCCGAAACGAGCACCGGGTCCTTGAACCCCGCCGCCTTGAGGTCGAACAACCCGCCGAAACCGCCCAGCGCGCCATCAGCGCCCGGCCGGCGCGTCGAGGCCGCCAGCGGCTTGATCGCGTCAACCAGCGCGTCGCCTTCGTCGATGTCGACGCCAGCGTCGCGATAGGTCAGGGGAGTCTTGGAATCCGAGCCTGTCATGCGCCGCCACTAACACGATAATTCGGGTTATCGCCAGCATGGCAAAGCGTTCATGCACAACCTGCCTTACAATGGCCGGAAGCCGCTGATACGTATGCCCGCCATGAAGAAAATCGCCAGATTCGTTGCTCTTGCAGTTGCGTCCGCCGTCGTGGCGGGCAGTGCATTCGCCCAGAACCCGGTCTACCGGGTGAAAGACCTGATGGCTGATGCTGTGGCGCCCAACGCTGCCGATGCCGGCCTTCAGGGCAGGAACGAGGCACGCCTTGTCGGGGCCCAGCGCCTTATCGAACGGCTTACCCTGCCTGAGGATCGCGCGCGCGCAACCCAGCCAGTCGAGGCCTCAGGTGTTGCGCGGCTTTATACCGGCTACGAGACACAGGGCGATGTGAAGAGTTCATCCGTCCCCGGCGGGATCCGCTCGTCCGGTATCGTCACCTGGAAATTCAAGGAATCCGATGTACGCGCCTATTTCGATCAGCGCGGCGTCGCCTATGTGGATAACCAGGCCGCTTCGGCGCTGATCGTTCCGGTCGCGGCCTCCAACGTCAACGCCGCTGACTGGGGCGGCCAGTGGGTGATCCGCAGCGCGTCGGGCGTCACCGGCAAGTCGGACGAATCCTCGCTCGCCCCGTATGTGGGCTCCACCCAATCGTGGACCCAGCGTCCGACCACCAACGATATCCAGGCCGAACTGACCCGCACCCGCACCGAACATGGCGTCATCGCCGAAGCCTACATGCAGGGGCCGCAATACTATGTCCGTCTGACTGACATGCGCCCGACGGTTCCCAATCCGGTGATCGGCGTCGTCGGTCCCTTCATCAGCCTGTCGTCTGCTCAATCCGGCGCGGTGTCCGAACTCGAACGCGCCTGGAAAATGGCGTCCGTCGTGCGCTCCACCGGCGCGACCAGCGTTTCGCTAACCGCCCAGTTCGAAGACATCCAGCAGTGGACCCGCATCCGCAAGGGTCTGGAAAACTCGCGCCTCGTGCGCGACCTCAACGTCGAGTCGATCTCGATCTCCGGCGCCGACATTACCTTCTCCTATGGCGGCCGCCCCGAGCAGCTCGCGTCCGACCTGCGCTCGCGTGGCGTCGACCTCCGCAATGCGCCCGGTGGCGGCTGGGTGCTTCTGGTAGCTGGAGCGCAATGAGTAACGGCCGGCACGCCAGCCAGCTGTTCCTGGACTTCCCGAAGGCGGATCCTGACAGCCGTCCCGTCATCGAAACGGGGTCGTATGCCAGCGCGCTTGTCGCGCTGCGCCGCTGGCGTCACTGGCCCGGCCAGCAGTTCGCGCTGATTGGCGAGCGGCAATCAGGCCGCACCCGCCTCCTCACCGTTTGGGCTGCTGACGCTGGCGCCGCCCTCGTCACGGGCGCGGCCCTGGCAGAAGCCGGCATGGACGAGATCGCCCGCCTGTCCGTCTCCGCGCTCGCGATCGACGACGCCGACCATCCCGACGCCAGCTTTGGCCTCCTCGCCGCCCTCAACCTCTGCCGCGACCGGGGCGCCCCCGTCCTTCTGGCCGGGCAGGCGGAACCCGCTGGATGGTTCACCACCCCGCCCGATCTCCGCTCGCGCCTCGCCGCCATGCCGGTCGCCCGCATTGAAGCCCCCGATGACGCAACGCTCGCCGCCCGCCTGCGCGAGGAATGCGCTCTTCGGCACCTAATTTTACCTGAAGAATCAATAAATTACCTTGCCCAGCGCATGGAGCCCTCGTGGGAGGCGGTCACGCGCGTTGCCGACGAAATCGCCCGAACGCCGGGCAGGGCGGAGGGGTTGCGGTCAGCCCGCGCGGCGCTGATCGCCCTCGGCATGGACCCCGGCTGAGCGAGTCCGACTGGCGGTCCGCAAAACATCCGTAATGTGTTGATGATAAGCAGGTTGCTCACGACCGGCACAAGACCGGCCGAAAACACTGGGCGATGATGGCAAAACGATCGGTCAAATCCGAACGCACTGCGCGTGAGCGCAAGGCGGCTTCCAAGCCGGCCGCAAGGCCGGTCGACAAGCATGTCGGCGTCACCTCGCCCCTCGCCAACGCGCCAGAACGTTTCTTCAACCGCGAGCTCAGCTGGCTGAAGTTCAACTCCCGCGTCCTCGAAGAGGCCGAGAACCGGCGCCATCCGCTGCTCGAGCGGCTGCGCTTCATCTCGATCTCTGCCAGCAACCTCGACGAATTCTATTCCGTGCGCGTCGCCGGCCTGCGTC
>CALRWU020000204.1:0-6262 GCA_943371945.1 Azorhizobium sp. AG788 | reverse complement strand
GACCCTGATGTCGCGGGGCGCTCCGCGCACGGGACGTTCCGCGTCGGCATCGCGACGGCGTGGCATCATGCAGAAGCGTGCGCGCCAGCTGGCCGGACGATCCGGCCAGGCGAGCCTGAGGCGGCGCTGGCGCGGCTTGTGTGCCTGCGACGCTGAGGGACGCAGGATCAGATTGAGCGCCAGCGCCGCGACCAGCACGAGCTGGCGCACGAGCCTTTCAAGATGATGGATCCAGTCATTGCGCTGCCTGTGCTCGGCACGGGAGAGCGCTTCACGTCTGGCGAGTTGCGCCGGTGTCTCGAACAGCCAGCAGAAGGTCGACCAGACATAGCAGGCGTCCTGCCACGCGCCGAGCAGCGGGGCGGGCAGTTTCGGCTGCAGGAGAGCGCGCACGCGAGCGCGGCGTTCGCGGCGCTGGTCGCGTTTGATGCGGGTTGCGTGGCTCATCGGATTGCTCCTTTGCGCGCAGTATCCGACGGTTTTTCAGGTGTAGGATTGAGAGAACGCGAAATCACGCTTTGACGCGCGCAAGCTATTGGATTTGCTGGAGTCGTGTTGAAATTCGCGTATGCAGAACCGGCCGATTCTGGCGAGGGGTGCAGGAAGCTTTGCGTGTCGGGTGGTTTCGGACCATGGTCGCGCGCTTTTGTTTTCGTTGAGGAGCGTGTCGATGACAGCCAGCCGTGAAATCCATCTTGTGAGGCGCCCCAAGGGTGTGCCGGTCGCGGCTGACTTTGCGGTCGTGCCTGTGGATGTGGCGGCGACGGGTGAAGGCGAGGTAAGGGTCGAGACGCTGATCATGTCGGTCGATCCGTACATGCGGCCGCGCCTGAATGCGGATCAGGCGCTGGATACGCCGCTGCTGGGCGGCGGGATCGGGCGGGTGGTGGAATCGCGCAATCCGAAATTCGCCGAAGGCCAGCTGGTGAAGCACTGGGCCGGGTTCCGCGAGACGTTCGTCAGCAATGGTCAGGGACTGGCACCGTTGCAGCGCGATCCGGCGCTGCCGCTGTCGGTCTACATGCATGCGCTCGGCGGCACGGGGATCACGGCCTATGGCGGCTTGCTGGAGACGGGCAAGCTGAAGGATGGCGAACAGGTGTTTGTCTCGACGGCGGGCGGCGCGGTGGGATCGGTCGTGGCGCAGATCGCGAAGATCAAGGGTTGCTACGTTGTCGGCTCGACTGGGTCTGACGACAAGGCGCAGTGGCTGCGCGATGAGGCCGGGCTGGACGCGGTGATCAACTACAAGACGCAGGATCTCGCAAAGGCCGTGGAGGCGGCAACGCCCAAGGGCATCGATGTCTATTTCGAGAATGTCGGCGGGGCGCATCTCGATGCGGCGCTGCCGCGCATGAATGTGCACGGGCGCATTCCGGTGTGCGGCATGATCTCGACCTACAATGGCGGCGGCGAGGGCGTGAACGGGCTGTTCAACATGATCTACAAGCGCATCCGCATGGAAGGCTTCGTCGCGACGGACTTCGCGCATCTCAATGCGCAGTTCGTGTCGGACATGACGGGCTGGCTCAAGAGCGGGCAGATCAAGTATCAGGAGACGATCCTCGATGGCTTCGCGCGCGCGCCGGAGGGGCTGATCGGCCTTTTCGAGGGACGCAATAGCGGGAAGATGCTTATCCACGTGGCGGACTAGGTTGGGCTATCGTTTTGCGGGAGCAAGACTCTATCTCCGCTCGTCCCGACGGACGTCGGGACCCAGGGCTGACGGCGAGTCTTGTTCGGGCCTGAAGCTTAGATTCTGTTCGCGCAAAAATACGATTCCTGGATCCCGACGTTCGTCGGGATGAGCGGGACATGGTCCTATGCAGGATGGAACAGGATTTCTTTCCGCTTGAGGCCTTTTGTCTCCAGCGATTCAGCGATGCGGTTGCGGTGGCATGTCTCGCCGTCGCCGCAATAGCACATCAGCGCGGTTGAGGCGGCGCGGCAGAGCTCTTCGGCTTCGAGCAGGGCCAGCTGGGCTTCGGGTTGCTGGAAGCTGGCTTCGTAGATGGCGCGGAACTCATCCATGCGTCCGGCGCGGTTGGCGATGCGTCCGGCCTTCGGCGTGCCGAGGGCGCGGAGGTGGATGTAGGTGATGCCAGCTTCGTCGAGCGAGGCGGCGAGGATTTTCTTCGAGAAGCCGGCGCGGCGCGAGTTGGCGATGTCGCGCGTGTCGACGAGGGTTTTGACCTTGTTCGCGACGAGCGCGGCGATGAGGCCGGCCTGCGTGGTGTGCTCGTAGCCGATGGTGAAGAAGCGTTTTGGCATGGGGTGCGCTTGAGAGGTTTGCCGCTCGTCCCGACGAACGTCGGGACCCAGGAACGGTTCCTGGACAGGAACAAGCCTGAAGCTTCAAGCGGGGACAAGTCTCAATGGCAGCCCTGGATCCCGACGTTCGTCGGGATGAGCGGTGAGGAGCTAAGGCGTCGGCTTCTTCTCTTCCTGCCTGCCCAGTCTTGCCGCGCCGAGGATGTTCATGATGCCGTGATTGCCTTCGTGGCAGGCGTATTCGTAGACGGCGCGGACGGTGCGGGAGAGGGTGAACTCGGCGAGCCAGGGCTGTTTGTAGAGCGAGGGGTCCTCGACGGTGAACTGGTAGAGCAGGCTGTCGGGTGAGAGGGCGCGGAAGCGTTCGATGGTGCGGCTGTCTTCGGTGATGAGCGCGGCGTTGCGCCAGTCTATGCCGGTCGGCTGGGTGACGGCGAAGTGGTCGGTTTCGATCACTAGCGTGTCGCCGTCCCAGTGGCCGCGAGACTGGCCGGAGCGGGTGCGGATCGCGTCGGGCTGCGGGGCGGCGTTCATGCTCACGATGCGGCCGGGGTCTATGTCTTCGGTCTGCAGCACGAGTGCCGTGGGCGTCTGGACGATCTGGATCGGGATGAACAGGCTGATGGCCTGCAGTGGCGGATGGATCAGGCTGTCGACGCAGCGTTCAGCGCCGGGGCGTTCTTCCGGATTGTCGAAAGCGCTCTTGTAACGCTTGATCGCGGCCTGCGCCAAAGCGGTGAAGGGGAGCTTGCCGTCGGCGGGCTCGATGATCGTGGACGAGCGGAATGCGCCATTCATCTCGAGCAGGTTGGTGGGGAACGGGATCAGGTAGATTTCGGGATCGACGACCTCGCCGATTTCGGGCGTCATCTTCTTGATCGCTTCAGCGACCCGTTCGGGCGGAACGATCAGCGTATCGAACCCGTCGGGGCGCTCCATCGGCGTAATGAAGGAGGCGGCCCAGAAGCCCTGCAGATCGGGACGGCCATATGTGGTGCGGGGAAGGTCAGGGCCTTGTGCGTGTGCAGGGGCCGCTGCGAGCAGCGTTATGGCCGTGAGACACCCGCGCATGATGGCTTCCTGTCCTGACAGGGAGGCAGTCTGCACGCGGTCGGGCGATGCGTACATAGGGCTCGCCGGTCCGCTGAACGGCACGCAGCCTTGGCGCGAATGAACGCTAGTGAGCCCGCGCTCGTCCTTCGACGGACGCTCCCTCCGGTCGCTGCTCAGGATGAGCGCTCAGGGGTGTCGGTGCTAAAGTAGCGCTCATCCTGAGCAGGCGCGTAGCGCCGTCCGTCGAAGGACGAGCGCGTGCTACTGGACGCACTCGGGGTTGATGCCCTGGACGTAGTTCTTGATGACATTGATGCCGGCGGCGGCGTCGGACCCCATGAAACCGGTGATGTGCTCGTACCCGACGTCGATCGGGTATTGCTTCAGGTACCAGCCGGCGACGGGCAGGTAGGACCAGTGCCATTTCTCTTCTTCATAGCCGGTGGTGCGTTCGCCCGGTCCGCCCTTGTGCGAATAGACCTGGCAGAATCCGTATTCGGAAGCGTGGGCGACCAGCCACTCGTAGTCGCGCTTGCCGTCCCGGGTGGTGAAGAATTTCGGATCGACGCTGTTGATGTCGAAGTCGGTGCCCCAGTGGTGGCGCGAGGTGGCGGGCATCGAGGAATAGGTGAGGATCTTCGTTGCGCGCTCTTTTGGATCGGGCGTCGAGACGTTGAGCTTCTTGCCGCCGACCAGCGTCTTGCCCGTCCACTTGTCTTCCCAGATCTGCTTCTGGTCCGAGAAGGAGCGGAAGGCGGAGACAATCTTGAGCTTGTAGCCGCTGGTCTCGGCGTCCTCCGCCATGCGAACGAAGGCGGCGACGGCGTCCTTGTGGCCCCAGACGCGGCTGCCGCCCTGGAACTTGTCGGGGATTTTCGCGAACATCGGATCGTTGGCCGGGTTGATGTCGCCGATGAGGTATTTGACCGCGACGTGCGAGGTGGCGGGCTCGGGCGGCGCGGCGGGTTCGGTGGCGGGCGGTGCATCGGTTCCGGGCGCGGGATTGGCGGCGGGGGGCTGTTCCAGCGCAGCGGTCTCGCTGACGCCGGCGGAGGTCGGCGTGACGATGGCGGCCTGGGCTTCGGCTTCGTCCGCGGACGGATTGGCGCTGCAGGCTGCGAACAGCAGCATGAGCGGCAGGAGCGCGAATGCGCGACCAGAATTCATCACGGTCTCCGAAGCCCCCAGAGAATCAAACCACGCGACGGGCGGCGCGCCAAGGTTTCATGGCGCCGCATTTAGAAATGATTGCAGTGGGGGAATGAACGTCAGGGTCAGTTCTTGAACTTCGGGTCCCTCGGACGCATCAGGCCTTCCTGCGCAACGGAAGCGACCAGCTTGCCGGCTTCGGTGTAGAGCTCGCCGCGGTTGAAGCCGCGCGCGCCGGACGCCGATGGGCTGTCCATCGTGTAGAGCAGCCATTCCGAGATATCGAAGGGCTCGTGGAACCACATGGAGTGGTCGAGCGAGGCCATCTGCACGCCGCCTGTGAACCAGTTGACGCCGTGGGGTTTCGTCGCCGTGTCGAGGATGCCCATGTCGCTCGCGTAGGCGAGCAGGCATTGTTGCAGCGGGATGTTGTCCGGATCGACCTTGCCGCGCATGCGGAGCCAGAGCTCCTTTTTCGGATCCGTCTTGGCGGGCGAGATCATCTGGCGCGGATCGACGGGCTTGAGTTCGATGGGTCGGGGCCGCGCGAACTGTTTCTGCAGCTCTTTCGGCACGTGGTCCTTCGCTACGGCGCGGAGTTCATCCTCGCTCATCAGTTCTGCGGGGTGCTTGGTCTTCGGCATCGGCGACTGGTGGACATAGCCCTGTTCCGGCACCTGGAAGGAGGCGGCGAGGTTGAAGATCTGTTCGCCATGCTGGACGGCGGTGACGCGGCGGGTGGTGAAGCTCTTGCCATCGCGCGAACGATCCACCTCGTAGAGGATCGGCACTGACGGATCGCCCGGACGGATGAAGTAGGCGTGCAGCGAGTGGCAGACGCGGTTCTCGATTGTGCGATAGGCGGCGACGAGCGCCTGCGCGATGACCTGGCCGCCGAAGACGCGCTTCATGCCATCGTCGGGCGACTGGCCGCGGAAGAGGTTCACTTCGATCCGTTCGATGTCGAGCAGGGCGATCAGCTCGGCGACGGGGTCTGAGGTGAAGGGGGCGGCGTCAGTCATGGGGCTATCCGGTCGAAGTTTCAAGGAAGCAAGGCTGGGGAGAGGCGGTCGGAGCCCGGTCTGCGCCGGGGTTTCCAAATCCGAATACGGCGGCACGTATAAACCCGCCGCCGCGATTTTGCGAACTCCTCGAAAAGATCAGATTCTAGGGCGTCGTACTCGGATCACAGTCGCCCAGACGCTCCATCTTCACCGTCGTGACGGAGGGCGCCGTCATGCCGGGCGGAGACGGGTCCATCGTCGAGGTCATCTGCATCGTGTAGGCGGTGTTGAAGTCGCCGGTGACGGCATAGTCGGTGGTGACGGTCATGCCCTGCAGGGCGCAGACCGAATGGCCGGATTTGCCGTCGGCCGAGAAGGTCTGCTCGGTGCAGGTGAGGCCGGACTGCTGCTGCATCTGCTGGGCCTCCTCCATGGTCATCTGCTTGGCGTAGCAGATCTCGTTGGGCGGGATTTCCATGCCGCCGGAGGAGACCGAGACCTTCCACTTGCCGGCCGAGGGGCCGGTCGGGAAAGCCGGGGACGCGGGAGCCGGCGCAGGTTCCGCCGGGGCGGCGGGTGTATCGGCGACGGGAATTCCGGGGGCAGGTGTTTCTGCCCCCCCGCAGGCGGCGAGCAGCAGGGCGGCGGAAGCCGCGGCCAGAGCGAATTTCATGGATGTCTCCCTGTGTGTCCTGCCGGGAAGCTAGCCTGAGCGGGGCCGAAGGCCACTGAACATGCTGTCACCCCGCGAGGCGGCCTACCCGCCACTTGCCCACCCTCACTAC
>CALRWU020000203.1:0-6286 GCA_943371945.1 Azorhizobium sp. AG788 | reverse complement strand
GGGACGTCACGCAGCAGCCAGATGGGCAGGCTCCGACGTTTCATGGGCATGAGTATAAACCCGCCCGGAGCCCGGCCGGTTTGCGGCGTGAATTCCCGCAGGTGTTTTGGCGGAAGCCTTTGAGATTGCTGAGGAAGAATTTTCCCTATCCGCCGAATCTGCGCGCCCGCCTTCCAACAAAATGCGGTGCAAGTCCGCGGATTGCGCGGGCGGCTTGCCCACACTGGCAAGATGTGGGTGAGGTGGGGGCCGAGTGGGAGATTGGGTATGGCGGCTGTGGCGAGCATGCGCGCGAGCGGGGCGTGGCTGACCGTTGCGTTGTGTTTTGGGGTGATGGTTGTCGAGGGCTTCGACATCCAGGCGATGGGCGTTGCGGCGCCTGCGCTGGGGCCGGAGCTGAAGCTGTCCCGCGAAGTGCTGGGTCAGGCGTTGTCGGCGAGCAATATCGGCCTGGTGATCGGGGCGATCGCGGGAGGCTGGCTGGCCGACGTGTTCGGCAGGAAGCCGGTGCTGATCGGTGCGGTGGTGATGTTCGGGGTGTTTACCCTGATGACGATGCAGGCGTCGTCGTTCGAAATGCTGTTCGTCGCGCGGCTGTTGACCGGGTTGGGGTTTGGCGGGGCGTTGCCGAATGTGATGGCGATTGCCGCTGATGTGGCGCCTGACAGCCGACGTGGGTCGACGGCGGCAATCACGTTTTGCGGCATGCCGGTGGGCGGATCGGCAGTCGCGCTGCTGAGTTGGCTTGGCCATCAGGGGGAGTGGCGACTGCTTTTCATGATCGGCGGGATCATTCCGCTGGTGCTGGCGCCCGTGCTGTTTTTCGCGATGAAGGAGACACAGGCGCCAGAGCGTCGGCCGATGCGCCTTGCGGCGGCGGCGCCATGGCTGGTCGCGATTCCGATTGGGCTGATCGCCTGGCTGTTGCTCGATCAGGTGGGGCGGATGCCGGGCGCGGGATCGGTCGGCGGCGTGATCGCGCCGTGGCTGGGCGGCGTGCTGGGGCTGCTGGGCGGATACATGATCGCACATCGCGGGACGTTGTTTGGCGGTGGGCGGGCGCGGGCTTCGATCCTGCTCTGGGTGATCTTCTTTCCGACCTTGCTGGTCGTCTATCTCGTGCTGAACTGGCTGCCGACGCTGGTGGAGGCGAAGGGGTTCAAGGCGGATGCGAGCCTGGCGTCGGTGCTGTTCAACGTCTTCGCGGTGATGGGGGCGCTGTGCCTCGGTCCACTGGTGGATCGGTTCGGGGTGCGCTGGCCAATCACGCTGGGCTTTCTCGCGCTGATCGGCGTGCTGGTCGCGCTGGCGCAGGCGACGGATTACTTCGCGATCATGGCGCTGAGCGGGGCGCTGGGGTTCTTTGTGCTGGGGTGCAATTACGCGGTCTATGGCGCGGCGGCGTCCTATTATGCGGCGGATATGCGCGGACGTGGCTCGGGCGCGGCGATTGCGTGGGGGCGGTTGGGATCGGTGGCTGGGCCGCTGATCGGCGGCTACCTGCTGCAGGGCGGCTCTGCGCCGTCCGAGGTGGTGTACGCGATGGCGCCGTTCGCGCTGGTGGCGGCGGTGGGGACGTTTGCGCTGACGTTTGTGCCGAGCTCCAGCTAGTCCACCCAGTCCTTCCTGATGCGGAAGGAGGCGAGGAAGAGCAGGAGTGCTGCGATCAGGTAGAAGCCGAGGCCGAAGATGAAGGCGTATTTGATCGATTCTTCGCCGAATTGCGGCTTCAGGAAATCGGACATGGCGCCGAAGAAGTAGGTGCCGACGGCGATGCCGATCAGATTGTTGATCAGCAGGAACAGCGCCGAGATCATGGTGCGCGAGTTCGCGGGGCCGAGGTGCTGCACGGCCGTGAGCACCGGGCCGAGCCAGACGAGGCCGAGCGCTTGCGGAGCGAGGAAGACGAAGAAGGCGATGGTCGGGTCTGTCGTGATGACGCCGAGCACGTAGAGCGGGGCGGAGATCAGGAAGGCGACAGCGGGGATGAGCGGGTAGAAGCGTTTCGACTTCTGGCCGAGGCGGTCTCCGAGAAAGCCGCCCAGCATCATGCCGGCAACGCCGCCGAAGAAGAGCACGCCGGCAAGGAACCACGAGCGGTCGACCAGCGACATGCCCATCGAACGCGAGAGGAAGGTCGGCATCCAGTAGAGCAGGCCGTAGCCGACCATCGACGAGAACGCCGCGCCGAAGGCGAGCAGCCAGAAGCTGGGCTTGGCGAAGGCGAGCTTGCAGGCCGGGAGGAAGCCGAGCGGCTTTTCGTTGGCGGACTTCGCGTCAAAGATGTTGCGCGGGGGGTCCTTGACGAGAAGGCGGAAGAGCGGGGCGAGCAGGACGCCGAACAGGCCGATGGAGACGAAGGCGAAGCGCCAGTCGACATATTGCGCGAGAAGGCCGCCGAACAGGATGCCGGCGGCTGATCCTACGGGAATTCCAAACGAGTAGATGGCGAGGGCGCGGGCGCGCTGTTTGGGCGGGAAGTAATCGGCGATGAGGCTGTAGGCCGGAGCAACGCCGCCTGCCTCCCCCACGCCGACGCCCATGCGGGCGAAGAAGAGCTGCACGAAATTGGTGGTGAGGCCGCAGATCGCGGTGAAGGCTGACCAGATGGCGAGTGCCCACGTCATGATCCAGATGCGCGAGGAGCGATCGGCGGCCCAGGCGATCGGGATGGCGAGGGTGGTGTAGAGCAGAGCGAAGGCGACGCCGCCCATCAGGCCGAGCTGTGAATCGGTGAGGTTCAGCTCCTCGGCGATCGGGTCCTTGAGGATCGAGATGATCTGACGATCAACGAAGTTGAGCGTGTAGACGAGGATGAGCATGCCGAGCGCGAGATAGCGTCCGCGCGGCGCGGCGGGCACAGCAAGGGACGTGTCTGGTGCGGTCATCGTGCGCTCTCAAGGTGCGCCTAGCGGGCGCGGTTACGGCCGAAGACGAAGTAGCTGGCGATCACCACGACGAGGCATACGGCGGAGGCGATGAGTTCGTAGCGGCTGCCGTCTTTCAGCGCCATGGCGATGAGGACGGCAATCATGGCGGCCATCACGGCATAGCCGCTCCACGGATAGAACCATGTTTTCAGCTTCAGCAGGTCCGGCGGCGTCTTCGGGCGCAGGATGAGGTGGGAGATGACCACCGGCATGTAGACGAAGATCATCAGGGCGCCCGATGCGCTGATCAGGAAGCCGAACAGGTCTTTCGGGAAGAAGGCCTCGAGGGCGACTGCGGCGCAGGCGATGGCCGCGCCGACGAGGATGGCGCGCGAGGGGACGCCGCGCTTGTCGACCTTGACGATCCAGCGCGGGGCGTCGCCGCGGCCGGCCAGCGTGAACATGATGCGTGAGGCGACGTAGATGCCGGAGTTGAGGCACGACAGCACGGCGACGAGGACGATGATGTCCATGGCCATCGCAGCGCCCGGAATGCCGACCTTGTTCAGCGCCATGGTGAAGGGCGACATGCGCTGCACGGCGGCCTGCTCTGCAATCTCGCGCCAGGGGACGACGGCGACGATGAGCGCGATCGAGACGACGTAGAACAGCAGGATGCGGAAGATCAGGACCGTGGTGAGGTTGGCGATGGTTTTCTCGCCCTCGTGCGCCTCGGCGGCGGCGACGGTTGCGATCTCGGCGCCGACGAGGGTGAAGATCAGCGAGGTGACGCCGGCGACGACGGGCAGCCAGCCCATCGGGGCGAAGCCGTCGTCATTGGTCCAGTTCGAGAAGGTCATACCGCCAGTGGGGTTGATGCCGAACGCATAGCTGAGCGCGATCACGATAAAGGCGATGATGGCCGCGACCTTGATGGAGGAGAACCAGAATTCGAACTCGCCAAAGCTGCGTGTGGAGAGGAGGTTCGATCCGGTGAGCAGGACAGTGAGGGCGAGGCCCGTGATCCAGGTGGGGATCTGCGGTAGCCAGAGGGCGATCATGCTGGCGCCCGCGATCGCCTCGAACGCCACGACGATGACCCAGAAATACCAGTACAGCCACCCTGAGGTAAAGCCGGCGAGATTGCCCATGGCGCGGCGCGAGAATTCGGTGAAGGCGCCGGTGTCGGGATAGGCCATCGCCATTTCGCCCAGCATGCGCATGACGAACAGCACGATGAGGCCGGTAAGCAGGTAGGACAGGATCACCGCCGGACCGATGCTGGCGATGGCGTTGATCGAGTTCACGAACAGGCCGGCGCCGATGATGCCGCCGATGGATATCATCGCGATGTGGCGCGCGCGCAGGGATTTTGCGAGCTGGGGAATGGCGGCTGGTTCGGCCGGTGTTGTGGTTGTTTCCAAGTGTGGGCTCCCCTGCCGATGCCGCTAGTTGGGATGGAGCGGGGGTGTTTGGCAACGGGATTATTAGGGCAGCTATAAGCCCGCGCTAATCCTTCGACGGACGCTCCCTCCGGTCGCTGCTCAGGATGAGCGCTCAGGGAAAGCTGCAAGCGTAGCGCTCATCCTGAGCAGCGCACGTAGTGCGCGTCCGTCGAAGGACGAGCGCGGGCTTGCTAAAGCTGAACGAACACCGCCTTGAGGTGCAGGAATTCGTCGATGCCGTATTTCGAGCCTTCGCGGCCGATGCCGGATTCCTTGACGCCGCCGAAGGGGGAGACTTCCGTGGAGATGAGGCCTGTGTTCATGCCGACCATGCCGAACTCCAGGCCCTCGCTGACGCGCCAGGAGCGGGCGAGATCGCGCGTGAAGGCGTAGGCGGCGAGGCCTGCCCGGCTGTTGTTGGCGAGGCGAAGGGCGTCCTCCTCGGTCTTGAAGCGGACGAGGCCGGCGACAGGGCCGAAGGTTTCCTCACGGGTGAGGAGCGCGTCGGGAGCGACATCGCGGAGGACGGTGGGCTGATAGAATGTGCCGCCGTGCTGGTCGCGGTGGGCGCCGGTAAGGGCTTTCGCGCCATGACCGAGCGCATCGGCGACGTGAGCTTCGACCTTCTCGAGCGCCTTCTGGTTGATGAGCGGGCCCTGTTGCGTGACGCCGGCGAGGCCATCCCCGACTGCGAGCGCTGCGGCTTTCTCGGCGAGAAGCGCGGCGAATTTGTCGTATATGCCGTCCTGCACGTAGAGGCGGTTGGCGCAGACGCAGGTCTGTCCGGTGTTACGGAATTTCGAGATGATCGCGCCACTGGCGGCGGCTTCCAGATCGGCGTCGTCAAAGACAAGGAAGGGCGCGTTGCCGCCGAGTTCGAGCGAGACGCGCTTCACCGTGCCCGCGCATTGTGCGGCGAGTTTTTTGCCGACGGGGGTCGAGCCGGTGAAGGTGAACTTTGCGATGCGCGGGTCTTCGGTGAGGACTCGGCCGATGGGCTCTGCATCGCCGGTGACGATGTTGAGCACGCCAGGCGGCAGGCCGGCTTCTTCCGCGAGAACGGCGATGGCGAAGGCGGAGTAGGGCGTAAGCTCCGAAGGCTTCAGCACGACGGTGCAGCCGGCCGCGATGCCCGGGCCGACCTTGCGGGTGATCATCGCAGCGGGGAAATTCCATGGTGTGATGGCGCCAACAACGCCGACGGGCTGTTTCAGCACCATGATGCGGCGGTCTGCGGCCGGAGCGGGGATGGTGTCGCCGTAGACGCGTTTGGCCTCTTCTCCGTACCATTCGAGGAAGGAGCCGGCGTAGACGATCTCCCCGCGGGCTTCGGCGAGGGGCTTGCCTTGTTCGGCCGTCATCAGGCGGGCGAGGTCTTCCTGATGGAGGACCATGAGGTCATTCCATTTGCGCATGATCTTTGCGCGGGCGGCGGCTGTTTCGTTCTTCCATTTGGGCAGCGCCGCTGTGGCGGCGGCGACGGCGGCCTCGGTTTCGGATTTGCCGAGATTGGGGATGCGGCCGATCACGCCACGGGTGGCGGGGTTGCGGACTTCGACGGTGGGGTCGCCCGTCCACTTGCCATTGATGTAGCATTGCTCGCGGAAGAGATCGCTGCGCTTCAGCGCAATGCGGCCCAGTTCGCCTGTCTCACCGTCTGCCATGGGACATCCTCCGCTGTTGGCAGGGGAAGATATCGGGCGAACGCCGGTTCAGGGCAAGGCAGAGGGCGGAGCTATTGCTTGGGCGCCCCTATTGCTTAGGCGCGAGGGGACAGTCTGCGGTGGCGAAGGGTTGCAGTGCGGCGTCTTCGGCGCGCGTACGCTCGATCGACTGTTCCTTGGTGACCCAGACCTGTCCGCGAGAGGCGCAGCGGACACCATAGTCGAAGGTCGCGGCCATATTCCCCTTCTCGAAAGCGAGCGAGCCGCCGAACTGCACGTCCGAGGGAATGCCGGTGAAGCGGAAGCC
>CALRWU020000202.1:0-6293 GCA_943371945.1 Azorhizobium sp. AG788 | reverse complement strand
GCCGAGCACGAGAGTCGCCAGCAGGGCGGCATTGAACATCGGATACCAGGCAGGGACTTCGCCAATCAGACCCCAGAGGTCGAAACCGTTGAGCGACAGGATGTAAAGCGCCACCGAAGCCATGAATGGCCCGCGCAGGCGACGGCGTGATTCAACAAGGTCGCCCTTCCAGCTGCGCATGACGATAAACAGGGCTGCCGAGGCGAAACCAACCTGAAGTGCAGATCCGACGATCCACACCAGATAGTGCCAGTCCTGGATCGGAAACTGATGGATGAAACCCGTCAGGGCCAGCGATCCCGGGGCGGCGAACATGATGGGCCGGTAGTCATCGCAATCGGCAAACAGCGCCCGCACCATCAGGAAGAACCAGCCCACCGACGACATCGCGACAGTGTTGATGACGCAACGCACTTCGAACGGGAAAGCGCCCGTCGCATCGGCCCAGAGCTTGGCTGCGAAGAAGGCGGAGGTGAAGAAAAACAGGAAGCCGCTCCAGCGCGCGGAGAAACGCGGGCTACGCAGCATGGCAGCCGCCATGGCGAGCAGTGCGCCTGCGCACAGGCCCAGCAGGAGCTGGGTGTATTCGCCGGTCATTGCGCCGGTCATTCTTTTGTCCCCGGGCTCGAAAGCTCGTGATCAGATCCACATCAAGAGATCAAGGTGCGGTGGGCTCGCGTCAAGGGTTACGCGCACGGGAGGCGGGCAACTATTCGGCGGCGACGGCCTGGGCGCTATCTTCATCGTCGGCGGCAGCGGCGGCGTCAGGATCCCAGACGAGAATGTCGCCGGGCTGGCAGTCGAGTTCGCGGCACAGCGCTTCGAGGGTGGAGAAACGGATCGCCTTGGCCTTGCCGGTCTTGAGGATGGACAGGTTCGCAAGCGTGATTCCGACGCGATCACCCAACTCGGTGAGCGACATGCGTCGGTCCAGCAGGACCCTGTCGAGCGTGACGCGGATCGCCATCGGCGATTATGCCATCCAGTCTGTCGGCCAGCGGACCATCCGCCGGCGCTTCGTTCACGCTGTTGAGGCCGCGCGCGCCTTTAACCCAAGTTCTGCCTCAACCAAGCCCGGCTCCGGAATTCAGGAGCCGTGCAATCACTGAACCAACGCACGAACGGCGAGATTCAGATCGTCATCTTCTGTTCCTCACGCATCGCGGCTCCCTCACGGAAGACCTGCGCCAGCACCAGCAGGGTGAGAACTGCGAACCAGATGGGCCAGTTTATGTTGGGAAAACGGAAAGCAACCGTTTCACCGTCCGCGGACAGGGCGCTGAACGCCACGCTGACAATGGTCGCGACGAACATTCCGGAAGCTTCCATTACGGCAAGCACGATGCCGATCGAGGCAAAGCGACGGGCGTTCTCGGGCACGAACGGGTCACGCGCGACCAATGTCTCGAAAACGCCGCGCAGATAGGCGCAGACGACCATGACGCCGACGCACAGGATCGAGCCGATGGCGATCCAGATGGTGAGGTCCCGCGCGGTCTTGAGGCGGTACTGACCCAGGTCGAGGAATGTCGCGTTGCCAGTTATCATCGTGTAGAGGGCGAAAGCCGCGATGATCCAGATAAAGCCAAGCAGCGCGCACGCGACCACCCAGGCAACGTCCACGGCAAGCTTCAGGAATGACGAGATCGACCCGCGGCCGGTCGCGCGCATGAGCATAAGTCTCTGGGCTCCGATCACACCCGTGCCGCGGGTATCGCGGCCTTTTTCCCGAACCAGACCTGCCGACTCGCAGAAGGACGGGGTCAACAGCTTTTCCCCGGCTTATCCAGATCACCAAGACTGAACTTGCCAGGCGCCAGCTTGTCTGGCGGGATGGATTCGGACCATATCGAAAAACAATATGGCCGTCCACCTCTTTGGCCATAGGCCCGACGAAAGGACGCAGCTTCCCATGACCCAGCGCAGAAAACCGGCTCCCGGCAGGCTGATCGCGGCGACCCATAACCCCGGAAAGGTGAGGGAACTGACGGATTTGCTCGCGGATATCGGCTTTACGGCCGTGTCGGCAGGCGAACTGGGTCTGCCCGAGCCCGAGGAGACGGAGGCCACATTCCGGGGCAACGCGGAGCTCAAAGCCCTCGCTGCCGCCAAGGCCTCGGGCGAGGTGGCGCTGGCGGATGATTCCGGGCTGGCGTGCGACGGGCTTTCAGGGGCGCCGGGGATCTATTCGGCGCGCTGGGCGGGGCCGGAGAAGGACTTCCGCGCCGCCATGCAAAAGGTTGAGGACGGGCTGACCTTCGAGACGACGGAGGACGGCGAAGTCGACAAGCGGGCAAGCTTCATCTGTGTCCTCTCGCTGGCCTGGCCCGACGGGCATGTCGAGAGCTTCGAGGGCGTTATTCGCGGGCAATTGGTGTTCCCGCCCCGTGGCGAGCTTGGCTTCGGCTATGATCCCATCTTCGTTCCGGAAGGTGAGACCGAGACCTTCGGCGAAATGGACCCCGCGAAGAAACACGCCATGAGCCACCGTGCCGTAGCGTTCGCGAAGCTGAGGACATTCTTAACCGAATGACGCTTCTGGTTAATCTCGCGCGCGTGATTTGGTTTCGCCCCTGTGCTTCGGGCACTAGAGTTGGCGCAAGGTCTGGGGAAGGAAATGGCGAAACTTGCGAACGTGCTGATCGTCGATGACAACCCGCGTTGCCTTGAATTCATGACGCTGGCCTTCACGGCGCATGGCGGCGTGAACGTGGCCAGCGAGTTGCGATCCGTGAATGCCGTCCATCGCATCCGCACGGAGAAGCCCGATCTTGTGGTGCTGGACGTGAAGATGCCCGACGTCGACGGCTTCGCTGTGCTGTCCCTGCTGCGCGGGGAGGGCAATTCCGTACCCGTCGTGATGTGCTCGGGCTCCGCCCTGCAGAAGGATGTCGATCGGGCTTACGCAAGTGGATGCAACGGCTATATCGAGAAGCCGACGACGCTTGAGGAGTATCGCGCCATGGCGGCTGCCGTCGTCGAGTACTGGCGACGCGGCGAGCTGCCCCTGCATTAATCAGCTCAGCGCTGGGACAGAAAAAATGCTGCGGTCAGTCGACAGCAACCTGCAGTTGCCCAAGCGGCGATACTTTCTTGCGCTGGAGCTGCATGCCGCGATTATCGGCAGCATCGCGGCCATTGTTGTGCTGGTCGGCTATGGGTTCAACGTCGAGGCGATCCAGACAATCGTTCCGGGCTTTCCCACGATGAAGCTGCGCACCGCCATCGGGATCATGGCGTTGTCGATCAGCTATCTCCTGTCACTGCGGAACTCCCACAGCGCGCGATTGGGTTCGCTGGCGATCGCGGCGGGTGTGCTGGCGCTGATGATCCAGTCGTCCGTCGTACGATCCGAAGAGGACCTCTCCGATCCCCTGTCGATCATTCCTTCCGTCGCCACCCTTTTCTGTATCGCCTCATGTGCGACGGCGATGATTGTCATTACGGCGGCGCCGCGCTTCAGGATTTTGGCTGGCGTCCTGGCCTTGGCGGCGGCTTCACCTGCGATGTTCCGCATAATCGGGCTCGCGCTTTTTGTCGGCGCCCCCGATCCCACCAGTCCCCTGAACACGATGGCGCTGCACACGTCTGTGCTGATCGTCTGGTTTTCGCTGGTATGCGTGGTGCTGCACCCCCAGCTGCCGTTCGGGCGCGCTCTTCTTCAGCCCAGCCTGCGCGGGCGCCTGCTCCGCAGTGCGCTGCCGTTTGCGGTGCTGTTGCCGGTCACGGCGGCGGCGATCAGTTTCGGCGTGTACCTGGTCATTGCGTGGTCAATCGAGGCTCTGTTCGCTTTCAACGCGACGATGAGTGTCGTTCTCGGGACGTTGTTGATCTGGTGGTTGTCGCGCGTGGCTGAAGGCTGGCAGAGTGAAGCGAATGCGCAAGCTTCGCGCCTGTCCCGCGCCAACGAAGCGCTTGAACAGTACGCTTCGTCAGTCGCTCACGACCTCAAGGCGCCGGTTCGTCATGTGCTGCTGTATGGCGAGCTGCTGGAAGTGGCGCTGGCGAACGGCGATACCGCAACCGCGCGGCGCCATGCTAAAGCGATCCGCGACAGTGCGCTGGAACTGCCCGGCATGCTCGATGGCATGCTGGACTATTCGCGTTCGGCATTCACCCGCATCTCGATCACTGAGACGTCCCTGAGCGAGCTGATTCAGACAGCTGTGGCGCAACTGGCGACCGACCTAGAGGCGGCGGGCGGGACTGTGCGCGTTCTAGCTGACGCGAAGGTGCGGAGTGATTCAGCGCTGATGACCACGGTGTTCCAGAACCTCATCAGTAATGCGATCAAGAGCCGTCGGCGTGATCGACAGCTTGAGGTGACGATCAACTGTGTCAAAAAGGATGGGCTCTGGCGCATCACGGTCGAGGACAATGGCGTCGGATTCGACGCGGATTTAGCAGTGGTAGCGTTCAACCCGTTGGCGCGCGGCGTTCATGTCGCGGGGGACGGGATGGGGATTGGGCTCGCGACGTGTCGCAACATCGTCCAGAGCCATGGCGGCGAGATCCAGATCGACGCGACATGCCGCGGCGGTGCGCGCATCGTCTTCACGCTGCCCGAAAACCCGCAAGCCAAAACTTGACGCGCAAGCTGGTTTCGCGCCACGCGTCTTCGCCATGATGGCATTCAATCCCGCGCGCGGCTTCGGCGTCTACATGCACTGGCCGTATTGCGCGCGAATTTGCCCGTATTGCGATTTCAACGTCTACGCCGCGAAGGCGCGCGACACCGATCCTCTCTATCAGGCGATAATCGCAGACTTGCGCGGCTGGCGTGCGCGGACCGGGGAGCGCGCGGTCGACTCGCTCTTTCTCGGCGGCGGCACCCCCTCGTTGATGACGGGTACGCAGGTTGCGGGCGTGATCGAGGAGGTAGATCGGTTGTGGGGGCTGAAGCCTGGCGCCGAGATCACGCTTGAGGCCAATCCCGACGACCAGGCGCGGTTTGCGGACTTTGCGGCGGCTGGCGTCAATCGGCTCTCGCTTGGGTTGCAGTCGCTTGATGATACACGGCTGAAATTTCTCGGTCGCACGCACTCGGCGGCGGATGCGCTGGCGGCGCTGGAGGAGGCGCGCGGCAGGTTCCGTTCGATCTCGATCGACATGATCTACGCGCTGCCGGGGGAGGGACTTGTGGGCTGGCGGGAAGAGCTGTCGCGCGCGCTATCGCTTGGCGCCGATCACCTGTCGCTCTACGAGCTTACCATCGAACCCGGCGCGGCCTTTGCCTATGCGGTACAACGCAAGGCGTGGGCGCCGCTCGCGGACGAGGTCGCGGCCGAACTGTACGAGATCACGCAGGAACTGACGCTGGCGGCCGGATATGACGGCTACGAGATTTCCAACCACGCGCGCGGGCGTGAGCGCCAATCCGTGCACAACCGCATCTACTGGTCATCAGGCGACTGGGTCGCCGTGGGGCCCGGCGCTCATGGGCGACTGACTGCTGATGGCGAACGGCTTGCGATCGAGGCAGCCGACAATCCCGGCGTCTATCTCAATCAGGTGAAGTCGCACGGTGTTGGCTGGGCTTCGGCGGAGAAGCTTGACGCGCTGGCGCATGCGCGCGAGCGCGTGGCGATGGGCCTGCGTGTTGTGGAGGGGGTGGCGCTGAGCGATGTTACAGAGCTTGGGCTGAACCTGAATGCTGCGCGCGTCGCCGAGCTCGCCAGCGATGGCCTGCTGACTCTCTCTGCTGATCGCGTTGCGCTTGCGCCGGGCGGCCGGCTCTTGGCCGACAGGATCGCGACCGAAATCTCGCCTTAGCTTCCCGGTCCAAATGTCTGCAACGCGGGCGACACGGTTTTCACGCCGCCCTGTGTCTGCAGTTGCATCACAGAGAGCGCGCGTTCGGCGCTGCCGTCGGGCAGGAAGCGGAAGAGGCCATTGACGCCGCCCCAACCCTGAGACCGTTGCACCATCGCGGCATCGAGACTGTTCGCGCCAGCCAGCGTTGCAGCGAGTGCGCCGGCGTCATAGCCAAAGCTCGCGAGCTTCGGCGGTGCTTCGCCATAGATCGCCTGATAGCGCTTCTCGAAATCGGCGACGGCGGCGGCATCCGGCGCCGGGAAGGCGCCGCCATAGAGGCCAGGCTCGCGCCAGACGTCGGCGTCATTCCACTGGCCGGTGCCGAGGAAGCGCACTTCCTTTGGCGTCACGTTGGCGATGGCGCGGAGCAGGGCGCCGACCGAACGAAGTTGCACGCCCGATTCCGGAATCAGCACGGCGACCTTGTTGCGATAGGTGCGGTTCTCGGCCTCGACCAGGGATGCGACCCGGCGCGCTTC
>CALRWU020000201.1:0-6301 GCA_943371945.1 Azorhizobium sp. AG788 | reverse complement strand
GCCAGCCATGCGGCTGCAGGCATGGGTGGGGCTGTTATCGATTGCGCCGCTGATGCTGATGTCGTGGCTGTGGGAGAGCGAGCAGGCGGACGCATACCTGCGGCTCGACTGGCATGTCTATCTGGCGAGCGTGTTCGCTGTGCTGGGCGTTTCGATCTTCGCGCATGGCAGTTTCTATCGCCTGATCAAGCAGTACGAGGTGACGTTGCTGTCGCCACTGACGCTGATGACGCCGGTGATGGGCGTGATCCTGGGGGTCATTTTCCTCGGCGAGACGGTGACCTGGCAGATGCTGGTCGGCGGCGTCATGGCGCTGGCCGGGGTGGGGATTATCGGCATGCGCCGCAACCGGCGCTTCCCTGAAGCCTCGGTTGGCGACAAGATCGGACCATGAGTCTGACGATCATACCGGCGCCGAGCGCCAACTTCAACGAGCGGCAGCACCCGCTCGACATGCTGGTGCTGCACTATACCGGCATGAAGGACGGGCCGTCGGCGCTGGCGCGCATGCAGGAGGACAAGGAGCCGCGTGTGTCCGCCCACTACATGGTGGAGGAGGACGGGCGGGTCTTTGCGCTGGTGCCAGAGGACAAGCGGGCGTGGCAGGCGGGGCGGAGCTGGTGGCGGGGGGACGAGGATCTCAACTCGCGCTCGATCGGCATCGAGATCGTGAACCCCGGGCATGAGTGGGGCTATCGGCCGTTTCCCGAGCCGCAGATCGCAGCGGTGCTTGAGCTCTGCCAGGGCATTCTCTCTCGCTGGCCGATCCCGCAGAATCGTATCGTTGCGCATTCGGATATCGCGCCGGATCGCAAGGAGGATCCGGGCGAGCTGTTTCCGTGGAAGCGCTTCGCCGAGGCTGGCGTCGGCTTGTGGCCGGAGCCGCAGCGGCCAGAGCCGTGGATGATGCATGGCGCCGAGATGGGAGACGCCGGCGTGACCGTGGAAGGACTGCAGCGCGATCTCGCAACGATTGGGTACGGGATCAGCGTCACCGGCGTGTTCGACGCGGCGACCGCGGCCGTGGTGCGCGCATTCCAGCGGCGCTGGCGTCCGATGCGGGTGGATGGGGTGGGCGACGTCGATACGATCGTGCTCGCCAATTCAGTGGCGGCGCTCGCAGCAGTTTGAAGCGGCCTGAGTGGCGCGCGCGTCACACATCGCGACGGAACCGCCGTGTGACATAAACGCTAATTCCCCATTCACGTTTGTGGCTGCACCCTGCGAGCAGGACACACGGAGTCGGCCATGCCTTCCGGAGCCTTGCATCGCATCATCTACATGAGCACCGCCGTCGGCGTGCTGCGGGCCGAGGAGCTCGACCGCATCTATCTGCGTGCTCAGGCTGCGAACGTGCGGGCCGGCATCACGGGTCTCATGCTGTTCTATGATGGCGTGTTCCTGCAGGTGCTTGAGGGACCGGCGGCGGGCGTGACCAGCCTGCTTGAGCGCATCCGGCGTGACCGGCGCCATTCCAGCGTGATTGTGCTGGAGTCCGGTCCGGCGGACGAGCGCAGCTTTGGTGGTTCGGCGATGAATTTCGTCTCGGCGCGCAAGCTCAGCCCGGGCGAAAAGCAGGCCTTCTCCGACTTGCGCATGGCGGTGACAGCGCGCGGAGCGAGTCCCGGCATCGATCTGTCGAATCTGCTGGCTGCGTTTGGCGCGATACGTCCAGCCTGACTTCCAGATCAGCGGACCGTGCGCTAACGCGCCCCGCCCGGCATTCCATCGGCGTGCGAGCTGGTCGATCAATCGCGCCGCTGACGCGTCGCGCTGCCGGCCCTTCGAGACGCCGCCTCGGTTCACCCTGAGCGACGCCGCAGGCGGCGTCGAAGGGGCGGCTCCTCAGGGTGAGGGGGGCCGGCGGCCCGAACTTCAGCCTTCGCTCTTCTTCGCGTCGAGGGCGGCGATCTCCTTGTCGAGATCGGCGATCTTCTTCCTGAGGATCGGAATGGCGGCCTTGTCGTCCGTGCCCTGGGCGAGGGAGAGCTCCTGCTCAAGGCGCGAGCGGTCGCGGCGGAGGCGGCGGATGGGGGACTGTTTCGACATGGCGTCACTTTCTGGAATTGGGCGCTTATAGCCGGGGTGGAGAAAATCTCCATGGGGCAGGCATGGTGGCGACGCCGCTTGTCGTTAACGCGCCCGGCGGCCAAGGATGGCCTGATCCAGAGGGCGGAGCGGGCATGCCGGCAAAAGCAGTCACGGGCGTGGCAATCGACGTCACCGATACGAAGCAACTCTCCAAAGCCGTGAAGCAGCTGGCCAAGAGCTGTTCGATCATCGCGTCGGCGCATGAGCGCGTGGGCGTACCGGAGTGGCGGACGCGGCAGGGGGATTATGCCGGGCTGGCGCGGATCATCGCTTACCAGCAGCTGTCGACCAAGGCGGCGGGCACGATCTGGGGCAGGGTAGAGGTGCTGCTCGGCAAGGTGACGCCGGCGAGCGTGCTGGCGGCGGACATCGATGCGCTGCGGGCCTGCGGGATGTCGCGACCAAAGATTGCGCACATCCGGTCGATCGCCGAGGCGGTGCAGAGCGGCGCGCTGAATCTCAAGCGGGTGGCGAAGGCGTCGGACGAGGACGCGCAGGCGGAGCTGGTGGCGGTGAAGGGCATCGGTCCATGGACGGCGGACGTCTATCTGATGTTCTCGCTGGGCCGGTGGGACGTGTTTCCGCATGCGGACATCGGCCTGTCCGAGGCGTACCGGATGATTTCCGGGGAGAAGAAGCGGCATCCGCTGAAGAAATTTCTGAAGACGGGCGAGCGCTGGCGGCCCTATCGGGGCGTCGCAGCGCATATGCTTTGGGCGTATATAAACGCCGTTCGGGAGGAACAACGCGGCGGGGCTTGAGCGCGATCAGTTTCGCTGCGCCTTGCTTGCCTCGCGCACCGCCTCGAATTCGTTGCCCGGCGTCCATTTCGGCCAATCGCGACCCTCGGCCAGCCAGCGGCTGACGCCGTACAGCAACTGCACGTCCTGAGCGGCGCCCTCCATCGACCATGACGCGTCCCAATCGTCGGTCGGCTGGTGATAGCGATCGCGCACGAAAACGCGGCTGGGCTCCGACGCGCCGGTGAAGCCCGCCGCGGCGAACAGGGCCGGCACGCCCATCTTGGCAAGCGGGAAATGGTCCGAGCGGTAAAACGCTCCGACCTGCGGGGCAGGATCGGCGATCAATGCCCGACCAACGGCCTTTGCATCCCGCTCCAGCCGGTTCTGCAGATCCGTCTTGCCATAGCCTATGACCACGATCTCGGGCTCGGCTGGGCCGGGCAGCAGGGAATCCATGTTGATGTTGGCCACGGTCGTCTCAAGCGGGACCAGCGGATGCGCCGCGTAGTAATAAGCCCCCAGCAGTCCCGCCTCCTCGGCCGCCCAGGAGACAAACAATTGGGAGCGTTCGGTGCGCGGCGCCTCGGCGAACAGCCGCGCCAGTTCCAGCAGGCCTGCGACACCGGACGCGTTGTCCACCGCGCCGTTATAGATGTCGTCGCCCGCCGCATTGGCGGTCGCATGACCGAAGGCGTCCCAGTGGGCGCCGAACATGACAGTCTCTTTCGGATGAGTCGTGCCTGTCAGCTTGGCGACGACGTTGCGCGTCGTCAGCCGCTGGAAGGTCTGGCCGAAGTTCAGCGAGAGTGTCACGCCTGACAGGTCGACGGGGCGGAAGTCCGCCTTCTGGGCCGAGGCTTTCAGCGTAGCGAAGTCCAGACCCGCAGCCTGCATCAGACGCGCCGCGACCGGCTGCTGGATCCAGCCCTGGGCCTGCACACGTTCGGCCTCGACATTGGCCCGAACGATGTCGAGCCCCGCCGCCGTCGAGGAGTTCTGCAGCGTCGTCCAAGGATAGCCGGCGCCGGCCGTCTCGTGGATCACCAGCACGCCCGCTGCGCCGCGTCGCGCCGCCTCCTCGAACTTGTAGACCCAACGGCCGTAGTAGGTCATGCCCTGGCCGTCGAACTTGCCAGCTGTCGGGCTGTCCGCTGCGACCTCAAAGTCCGGATCGTTGACCAGCATCAGCACGATCTTGCCGCGCACATCGACGCCCTTGAAATCGTCCCAACCGCGTTCCGGCGCAGTGACGCCATAACCCACGAAGACAACAGGCGTGTCGGTCACGGCGATGCGGGACACGGGACGGTGGCTGCCCACGATCACGTCTGTCCCGCGCTGGAACGTAATGGTCTCGCCGCCCGCTCTGGCCGTGATCACAGCCGGGCCGTCCTGCACGAAGCGGTTGATCGGCACGGTCTGATACCAGCCGCCATTGTCGCCGGCGGGCTCAAGGCCTAGCGCCTTGAACTGCGCGGCGATCCAGTTGACCGCCTTCCCCTCGCCAGGTGTTGTCGGCCCACGGCCTTCGAAATCGTCGCCAGACAGAACGCGCACCGTTTCGTTCATCCGAACCGGATCGACCTTGGCGCCAGCGACGCTCGCGGCGTCCATTGAAGCGCAGGCTGACAGGAAGGCTGACGAAACGGTGGCAAGCAGGAGGCGAAGCGGCATGGAACACTCACGAGAGGGAAGGCCAGACCCTGCCTTGCCGCTCCATTCCTGTCGAGCAGAGGCAGATTCAGTTGCTTTCGGGGCTCATCCGGCCCTGCTTTGCCGCGCTTGCGCACGACGGGGCTTGCCATGTCGCCCCCCTGTCACGATGTTATGCGAAGAATCATCACCCCGGTCGCTGGAGCCATGTGGCGCGATTGGGGAACCGGACGGGTCCGGCGTGTGGCGCTCGCCTGACCTGTCGAAGCAGACGGGTACACATGACCCAAGTTGTTTCGCACGCTCCGCCATCCTTCGCTCAGAAGGGGTGGCCCGCCCTCGTTCTCAACGCCGATTTTCGTCCACTGTCGTATTACCCGCTCTCCCTCTGGCCCTGGCAGGAGGTGGTGAAGTCGGTGTTCCTCGAACGCGTGGACGTGGTCGCCGAATACGACGAGTTCGTGCACTCGCCATCGATCACCATGCGGCTGCCCAGCGTCATCGCGCTGCGCGAGTTCGTGAAACAGGATCGCCAGCCGGCGTTCACGCGGTTCAACGTGTTCCTGCGTGACGGGTTCAAGTGCGTCTATTGCGGCTCGCACGAGGACCTGACGTTCGACCACCTCATCCCTCGCTCGAAGGGCGGGCGGACGAGCTGGGACAACATCGTCGCGGCGTGCAGCCCGTGCAACCTGCGCAAGGGCGGACGGATGTCGCACGAGATCGGCATGCATCCGAGCCATCGGCCGCATCGTCCGTCCACGTTCCAGCTGCAGGAGATGGGACGGCGCTTCCCGCCGAACCACCTGCACCAGACCTGGCTCGATTATCTCTACTGGGATGTCGAACTCGAGACGTGATCGTTAGCCTGCGAGTGATTTGGCGGCGTCGTGCGGCCGCCCGTCGCAGCAAAGACTAACAATCGACCAACTGATCGTAACCATGGGTTATCCGACACGTGCTACCGGCTAGTGATCGCTGGAGATGTGCATGTGGGTTCAAGCGTTACGTCCGACCGAGACTGGCGATTGGCAGGCTTGCGACGCGGCGCCGGTGCGAACGCCGAACCTCGTCTTCCTGTTTGGGCCGACCGACACGATGCGGGCATCAACTGCGCCCGCGCGTCTCGCGGCGCAGTTTCCGGACGCAATCCAGATCGGCTGCAGTACGGGCACGACCATAGATGGCCAGGTGCTGAGCGACGAGGCGATCTCCGCGATGGCGATCGGCTTTGCCAGCACGAAGGTGAGGCTGGCGACGTACGCCCTGCTGGATTCCGAGAGCTCGCGTTTCGCGGGCAAGGAGATCGGGCGGCAGCTTGCTGCGCCTGATCTGACGGCGGTGTTCGTGCTGTCCGAAGGGCTCGGTGTGAATGGCAGCGCGCTGGTCGAAGGTGTCGCTGCCGCTTGCGGCCCGACGGTTGCGATCAGCGGCGGGCTTGCCGGCGATGGGGCGCGATTCTCGGATACGCTGGTGACTGTTGGCGGCGCCTCGTCGCCAAACATGGTGGCCGCGATCGGGCTCTACGGATCATCCATACGCGTTGGCCATGGCAGCGCCGGCGGGTGGGACGAGTTTGGTCCGCTGCGGAAGATCACAAACTCAAGCGGAAACGTCCTGTCGGAACTCGACGGGAAACCGGCGCTTGATCTCTATGAGCGGTATCTGGGGGACGAGGCGACGTCGCTGCCGGCGTCGGCCCTGTTCTATCCGCTGAAGATCTGGGACCCGGCGCATCCGGAAGACGCGGTAGTCCGCACTGTCCTGTCGATCAATCGTGATAAGCGGACGATGACATTCGCCGGCGACATCCC
>CALRWU020000200.1:0-6310 GCA_943371945.1 Azorhizobium sp. AG788 | reverse complement strand
CGCCTGACCATCGCCGTCGGCGTCGATCGTGAGGAACCCAAGCCATGAGAGGCCACCGAGCGAGAACCGGTCCTCGGCGGTGTTGAAGTCGAACGCGACGTCCCAGCCAGCAGCCGTTCCAAGATCGAATGTGTCGACTCCGGCGCCGCCCGTCAGCACGTCGACGCCCTCGCCGCCGATGAGCCGGTCATTGCCCTCGCCGCCGACAATCCAGTCCGCGCCCGTCCCGCCTTCAAGCCGGTCCGCGCCCACGCCCCCGATCAGGGCATCGTCGCCGGAGCCGCCGCGCAGCGTATTGTCGAGCCCGTTGCCGAAGATCGTGTCGTTGCCCGATCCACCGAGCACGCCTTCGATCGACTGGAAGAACACATCCCACACGCCGGCAGCCGAATAGACCCCGGCAGTCATGTCGACCCAGAGGTTCGCCGTCTGCGAGGCATAGGACGCCAGGTCGACCCCATCCCCGCCGATCAGGACGTTGATATCTGCGCCGCCTTCGAGCACGTCATCTCCGCCGGAGCCAACCAGCCAGTCATCACCCGCCACGCCGCTTATGTGGTTGGCGCCTTCATCACCGATGAGCGCATCGGCAAATGCGGAGCCTCCGAGATTCTCGAAGCCCGATAAATCATCGACCCCCGCGCCGATGGTTGGTTGTGGTCCGGTGTATGCAAGCACCACTGTGACGCCTGCAGTTGCGCCAGCATAACTCGCCGTGTCGATCCCTTGCCCGCCGCCCATGGTGTCATTGCCGTTCCCGCCTCGCACGACGTCGTCACCTTCGTCACCGCTCAGCAGGTCGTCGCCATCGCCGCCATCGACATTGTCGTTTCCCGCTCCGCCCAGCGCTGCATCATCGCCTCCGAGGGTGTTTATTGTGTCGTTTCCGGCGTGAGCAATAACGGCATCGCGCATTCCGTCGCCCAGGAAACTCTCGGCTGTGGTGTTTCCCGTCCATTCGCGCACGAGATCGACAAGCCTGAACTCGCCGCGAGGAACATTGTAGTTGCCCCATTCGAAGCCAATTGTTCCATCGCCAAGCGTCACGAGGTTTGGCAGGTGACCAATTCCGATCGACGTCGGGTTCGCTACGCGTACGCCATTCGAGTCGAATGCAGCGGCGACGATCTGACTGGGGATGCTGCCGTGCGTCCACGCCACCACCAGCATACCGTTCGGCAGTTCCGTTATCGCCGGTAGGCTCTGGCTACCTGCGCCCGCACCCGCATTCGCCTGAACAATCCCGGTTCTGGCGGTCCCGTCAGCGTTGAATATGCGGAATGAGATATCATCGCTCGCACCATACCGCGACGTGCGCCACGCAATCGCATAGCCGCCGTCTCGCAGCGGCACAATCTGCGGGTCATCCTCCATGAAGAGTCTGGATTCTCCCCGCGCTGCGACAGTCTGCGGCGCGAAGGTATAAAGTTCGTCCTGGCGTTCAGCGACATTGTGGCTGGCGACAATCGCGGGGCGACCGTCTGCGAGGGTAGCGATATCATAGCCAAACTGTGAGAACGCCAGCCCTGTCCACGGCACACTCTCAAGCATAGCGCCTGAGTCGGCGTCCATGCGTATGCGGTGAAGTGTCGGACCAATACCAAGCGTCGGGCCCGCCGAGACAACGATGATGTCGAAATCGCCGTTCGCGGTGGCGGCGATCTCTGTCCGAACGGTCGTGTTTGATGGAGTCAGCGGGGCTGGAACCGGCACAGGACGTTGAGGTCCGTACAGCGTCAGGTCCGGATTAAGCACCTGCAGGCTCAAGACACTCGCGTCGCCCTCGATGCCGGTCCAGACCACGGCGATGCGCCCGTCGGCCGCAACCGCAACGGAGGGAAATGGTTCGTGAACGAAGCCAGGCGACTGCACGCCGACCTGGAACCCGACATTCGTAGCGACCACAATTTCGTCGCCAATCAGCAGCCCGTTGTCACCGATCTTGCGCAGGAATATCGTGTAACTTGGATTGGCGGGATCGGTCGTATTCAGCGCGTAATAGACGACAACCATATTGCCATCCGGTGTGGACGAAAGATCGTTCCACGAGCCTGTCTCGACGCCCGCAGGGCGATATGGCGTCGCATCGTTCTGGGCGTAGAAACCGTATGTTATGACCGGCATGCGTCCCTCCACAAATCGCACGTTAGCCTGCCTGCCCTTTTAGCGAAAGAAGGCGCGCAGCGCAGGATCGGGCTGCCTGACAGGGTCTGAGTCTGTCGCCGATTCAGTTGCGATTTTCTCCAGTCGCGCGGTCCTGACCCTGAAAGCCTGGCGCCAGAAGGTCTGACCTGCCCCAGGTTTTGGCGCCTCCCCAAGCTTCAATGACAATCGTCACTCATGAGCCCGAGAACAGCCACTCGTCATGTTTGCGCCGACTGTCCGGAAACGGACCGACACGTACATACTCAAGACATAGAAGGCGGCAGCGAGCGCTGCTTGCCTGCCGCTCTCCGTGTCCATCGCAAAGTCTGCGACCTGTTTGCGGAGATCCCTGCCCTGACAGGGAGAGGTTGGGTTGGGTATGGTTCGCACATGGGATTGGTGAAGTCGTCTGGCGCTGCTGAACGGAACTCATTGCGCAACCAGCGCGCATGTTTCGCGTTTGTCTCCGGAGTCGTGGGACATGACATCAGGAGGCACACATGGCCAAGCAAGAGACCGACTACACGCGCAACCATCCGATTCACGATGAGGTGTTCGGCGCCAATCCGAATGGAACCTTCAATGACACGCCGCGCGGCGCGATCGGCGAGAATGTGAATTATGTCGGAACGGCCGTGCAGCCAGAAGGCAACCAGCCGATGCGCAATCTTGGCGACACCGATCAGGGTGATCGTCAGCCTGTCGGCGGACGTCGCCGCTAGCAGAGTTGCGGCGCGGCGTTCGCTGCATTTCGCAGGAACGCCGACCGCCGCCAGACGTCCAATACCTGCGCAATGACGTGGGGAAATTTCGTTTCGCGCATGAAAAAACAGAAGCCGAAAGGAACGCCCCTATGACCAATACACCTCGCGATCCCAAACAGAACCAGAACCCGAACGACAAGGCCGACAAGGCCAACATGGATGACCCGAACCACGATCGGAACAATGACGGCCAGCGTCGCCAGCAGGAAGCTGAGCAAGGCCGGCAGGGTCAACAAGGTCAGACAGACCAGAACCCGCAACAGAAGCGTCCCGACGATCAGCGCAAAGATCAGGGCAAGCCACAACAACGCTGAGGCCCTGGATTCTGAACTACCCCATGCAAATGGCGGAGATCACACGGAAGCCCCGGATCGCAAGGTCCGGGGCTTTCTGTTTTCGTTTGCCTGCGTTGCGCCGGGGCCACGAGGCGATATAAGCCGGGCACATTCATTCCGGGGCCGCCATGTATCGCGTTCATTGTCTTCTTCCGCGCATCGACGCCGAGCGGGTGTCAGAAGTGCTGTCCGGCATGGACCCCTCGCCTGCCTCGGCGGTGTCGGTGGAGGAAGCCTCGAAGGTGTCGTGGAGCTTGGACGCGTTCTGCATCGAGGAAGACCAGGCGAACGAGGCGGCGACCATCATCGAGCGCGAGGCGCCGGGCGTGCGCGCAGCGGTCGAGAAGCTGGACGACAAGGACTGGGTGGCTGTGTCGCTGGCCGGATTGCCGGCGGTGCATGCAGGGCCGTTCGTGGTGGCGGGATGGCACGAGCTGGCGCATCTCGAGGGCGGCAAGATCCCGGTATGGATCGAGGCGGGACCGGCGTTTGGCACGGGGCATCACGGTACGACCAAGGGTTGCCTGCAATCGCTCTCGGCCGAGATCAGGCGCAAGCGTCCGCGCACGGTGCTGGATATCGGCACGGGATCCGGCGTGCTGGCGCTGGCGGCGGTGAAGACGGGAACGGAGTTCGCGCTGGGCACGGACATCGACAAGGAGTCGATCCGCATCGCGCACGAGAACCGGAAGAACAATCGCGCGGGGCGGAACCTGAAGCTGATGCATGTGCGTGGCTCGGGGCATGCAGCGATCCGGACGCGCGCGCCCTATGATCTGGTGCTGGCGAACATTCTCGCGCGGCCGCTGGTGGGTCTGGCGCCGGAGATTGCGAAGCTGGTGAAGCCGGGCGGGCGGGTGATCCTGTCGGGACTGCTGACGCATCAGGAGCCGCAAGTGCGGGCGGCGTATTCAGGGCGCGGGCTGACACTGGTGAACCGCCGGCGGCTGAACGGGTGGTCAACGCTGACCTATGCGCGGGCGGGATAGCGGGCTAATCTCGCGCTCTCTGATTTGAGGCGCACACATGAGACAGACCTACGAAGTCGTTGGCGGGCCGGCGGTTGGACAGGCTTCGTTGCCGAAGCTGCGTGAGGCGCTGAAGGCGCGGGGGCTGGACGGAATCTATATTCCGCACGACGACGAGTATCAGAACGAATACCTGCCGGCCTGCTATGAGCGGCTGGCGTGGGCGACGGGATTCACGGGATCGGCGGGTGCGGCGTTCGTGTTTCTCGACATGGCGATCGTGTTCGTGGACGGGCGCTACACGCTGCAGGTGCAGCAGCAGCTGGCCCCTGGGCTGTTCACGGTCGGCGACCTGATCGATCCGGGCGCGTTCGGGTGGCTGGCGCAGCAGAAATTCGACGGAAAGAAAGTGGCGTATGATCCGCGGTTGATGTCGCCGGATGCGCTTGATCGGTTGACCGATGCGGCGGCGAAGGCGGGCGTGACGCTGGTGGCGACCGACCCCAACCCGATCGACATTGCGTGGACGGATCGTCCCTCGGCGCCGATGCATGCGGTTGTGCCGCACGCGCTGGAGCATTCCGGCGAGACTTCGTCGGCGAAACGGGCGCGGCTGGGCAAGATGCTGACTGAGCAGAAGGTCGATGCGGCGGTGATCACCTCGCCGGCGTCGATCGCGTGGCTGTTCAACATTCGCGGCGGCGATGTTTCGCGCACGCCCCTGCCCCTCGGACGGGCGTTCCTGTTTGCCGATGGTCAGGCGGAACTGTTTGTCGATCCGAAGAAGGTCGGCCCGGAGCTGGGCGCGCATCTCGGGAACGAAGTGACGCTGCATCCGGAAGACGCGGTGGAGGAACGGTTGGGGCACCTGAAGGGCAAGCGCGTGAGCGTTGATCCGTCGATGGCGTCGGCCTGGTTCTTCAACACGCTGAACAAGGCGGGCGCCACTGTGATGCGGGCTGGCGATCCGGTGATGCTGCCGCGCGCGAAGAAGAACGCGGTAGAGATCGAAGGCTCGCGGCAGGCGCATCGACGCGATGGCGCGGCACTGTCGCGCTTCCTGCGCTGGTTCGACGAGCACGGTCAGACGGGGAATGTGACCGAAATCGATTGCGCCATGAAGGTGGAGGAGTTCCGCGAGGCGACGGGATCGCTGCAGGATCTGTCGTTCAACTCGATCTCGAGCGCGGGGCCGAACGGAGCAATCAATCACTATCGACCGGATACGCAGACCAATCGCAAGCTGGAGCGCGGGTCGCTGTTCCTGCTGGATTCGGGCGGGCAATATCTGGATGGCACGACAGATGTGACGCGGACGATGGCGATCGGCGAGCCGTCGGACGAGATGAAGGACCGCAATACGCGCGTGCTGAAGGGGCATGTGGCGCTGTCGCGCGTGCGCTTCCCGAAAGGCACGACGGGCTCGGCGCTGGATGCGCTGGCGCGGATGTCGCTGTGGGAGGCGGGGTGCGATTACGATCATGGCACCGGGCATGGCGTCGGCTCGTATCTCGGCGTGCACGAGGGTCCGCATCGCATCTCGAAGGCGCCGAACACGGTGCCGCTGGAGCCCGGCATGGTGGCCTCGAACGAGCCTGGCTATTACAAGGCCAATGCGTGGGGCATCCGGATCGAGAACCTGCAGGTTGTGACGCAACCGTCGGCAATTGCGGGCGGTGAACGCGAGATGCTGGGCTTCGAGACGCTGACGCTGGCGCCGCTGGATCGCAGGCTGATCGTGAAGGATCTGCTGACCGCGCCGGAGATTGCGTGGATCGACGCCTACCATGCGCGCGTGCTGGCCGAGGTCGGGCCGTTGTTGGCGGGCGATGATCTCGCCTGGCTTGCCGAAGCGTGCAGGCCGCTTTGAGAAGGTTCAGCGTGAAGAAGTTCAACATCAAACGGGATCCGCTCGCGGCGCTGGCCGTGCTGGCGGCGACGCTGACCTCGGCATGCGCCTCGATGAGCTATGATGCGGGTGACCGACAATTCGCATCGTGCGAGGCCTATGCACCCGCCTACAAGGTGACAGACGACTTCATGTCGTCGTTCAACACGAAGGACGCGGCAAAGTTCGGCGCTGTGTTTCACTTTCCGT
>CALRWU020000199.1:0-6315 GCA_943371945.1 Azorhizobium sp. AG788 | reverse complement strand
CAATGCCCCCGATGCCGGCGCCCGCTCCCATGGCTGCGCCTGCTCCGCTCTTGCCGAGCATGATCGCGCCTATGGCTCCGCCCGCGCCTTATAGGCCGACGTCGGTTACGGCGATGGCGGCGCCGACACCGCCGACGCCCGTCACCCCTGTGACGCCGGTCACTCCGGTCACGCCGCCGCCTGCGCTGGATGGCGCTGGGAGTAACGGCCAGTAACCGTCGACCGCGCTGCACCTCAAAGCAAAAGGCCCGCTCTTGCGAGCGGGCCTTTCTTCATTGGGTCAGATCAGGCTGGATCAGCCGTCCATCGGGCCGCGGTCGAAGCCGGCGGCCGCTGCCGAGGCAGCGATTTCCTTGGCGGCTTCTTCGTCAGCAGCCTTGTCGGCGGCCTGGCCTGCAGCGATGACGTTCTCGCCTTTGGCCTGACGCTCAGCTTCGTCCGGCGAGCGGGCGACGTTGAGCGTGACCTTGAGAGCGACTTCCGGGTGCAGGCGGATCGTGACGTCGTGCATGCCGATCGTCTTGATCGGTTGCTGGATCGCCACGTGCTTGCGCTCGATCTTGTGACCTTCCGTGCGGTTGATGGCGTCCGCGATATCGCGGGCCGCAACCGAACCGTACAGCTGGCCGGTTTCGCCGGCCTGACGGATCAGGACATAAGTCGTGCCGTCGAGCGACTGACCTTCAGCCTGCGCCGCAGCGCGGGCTTTTTCGTTGCGAGCTTCGATCGCCGTGCGTTCGCGCTCGAAACGGGCCTTGTTTGCGTCCGTTGCGAGCAGGGCCTTGTGCTGCGGGAAGAGGTAGTTGCGGGCGAACCCGTTCTTTACCTTCACCACGTCGCCAATGGCGCCGAGCTTTTCAACGCGTTCGAGGAGGATGACGTCCATAGGGTGTTCCCTCCTACTTCACGAGATACGGAAGCAGCGACAGGTGACGCGCGCGTTTGATTGCTTGCGACAGGAGACGCTGTTTCTTGGCCGACACCGCAGTGATGCGGGCGGGGACGATCTTGCCCTTCTCCGAGATGTAGCGCTGGAGAAGCTTCACGTCCTTGTAGTCGAGCGCTGGAGCATCAGCGCCGGAGAACGGGCAAACCTTGCGCCGGCGGCCGAACGGGCGGCGCGAAGGCAGGTTGGCGATATTGAGTTTCTGTTGAGCCATGTTCCTTGCTCCCTCTTACCGGTCACGCGGCGGGCGGGGCGGACGATCGCCACGGTCTTCGCGGGGCGGACGGTCGCCACGGGGCGGACGGTCGCCGAAGCCGCCACCACCACCGAAGCCACCACCGAAATCATCACGATCGCGCTTGCGGTCGTCACGATCCTTGCGGGCGATGACAGCCGAAGGCTCTGCCTGCAGTTCTTCGACCTTGACGGTCAGGAAGCGCAGAACGTCTTCGTTGATGCGGAGGCGACGCTCGATCTCGTGGATCACCGCGCCGGGGGCGTCGATGTTCAGCAGCGAGTAGTGCGCCTTGCGGGATTTCTTGATCGGGTAGGCGAGGTTGCGGAGGCCCCAGTATTCAGTCTTGGGGACCGTGCCTTTGCCTTCAGTGACGATCTTGGTGATGTCTTCCACCAGCGCGTCGACCTGTTGTGGGGAAATATCGGGTCGCGTGACGACCACGTGTTCGTAAAGTGCCATTTTTTATCCCTTCAGCGAGGGGCGGCGCAGTCTGTCCGAAGGGCGGACAAGCCACGATGGATCCCGTGCACCCGGATGGGGCCTGGGACCGCCTCTCTTTGCGAAGCGGGCTCAATACAGCAAAAAAGCCCGAAATCAAGCGTTACACAGGCCGGGAACCATTTGTCTTGCGCCGGATCGCCCCAGTTTCTAGGAAAACCTGATCCCACGGCCCGATTCCAGAGGCGTTTCATGTCCCGTATCGCGTTCATCTTCCCCGGCCAGGGTTCGCAGGCCGTCGGCATGGGCAAGGAACTGGCGGACGCCTTTCCGGCCGCCAGGGCCGTGTTTGACGAAGTTGACGCTGCGCTGGGTGAGAGCCTGTCGAAGCTGATCTGGGAAGGTCCGATCGACACCCTGACGCTCACGGCAAACGCCCAGCCGGCGCTGATGGCGGTTAGCCTCGCGGCGGCGCGCGCGCTGGAGACGGGCTTTGGCGTCAAGATTTCACAGGCGGCCTTTGTCGCCGGCCACTCGCTCGGCGAGTATTCGGCGCTGGCAGCTGCCGGCGCCCTGTCGGTGACGGATGCCGCCAAGCTGCTCCGTCGGCGGGGCGAGGCTATGCAGGCTGCGGCGCCTGCCGGCACGGGCGCGATGGCGGCCCTCATCGGCAAGGTCGATGTCGAGATCGCGGAGATCATCGCGCTGGAAGGCTCTGCGGCGGGGACAGTCGTCGTCGCCAACGACAACAACAATGGCAACGTCGTTATCTCGGGCACCAAGGCGGGCGTCGAAGCCGCCATCGCCGTCGCCAAGGCCAAGGGCGTGAAGGCGATCGCTCTGCCGGTGTCTGCGCCGTTCCACTCGCCGCTGATGGCCCCCGCCGCTGTCGAGATGGAGGCCGCGCTGGCCGCCGCCAGGATCAACAAGCCGTCCGTCCCGGTAGTCGCCAACGTTACGGCGCGCCCGGTCAGTGAGCCGGTCGACATTCGCCGCCTGCTGGTCGAGCAGGTCACCGGCCGCGTCCGCTGGCGCGAGAGCGTGCAGTGGATGGCCGAGTCGCAAGAGAAGGGCGGCGGCGGCGTAACGAAATTCATCGAGACTGGCGCGGGCAAGCAGCTGTCGGGCATGGTCAAGCGCAACGCTCCGGAAGCGGAGACTGTCGCGCTGAACACGCCGGCGGATCTCGAGGCGTTTGCGAAGAGCCTGGGATAACCACCGGTATCATTCTCGGGCCTGTCCTGAGAATCCCGGTTAGATGATGTGCGGAACTTTCGGAGTTCCTTCGCAGCCCCAACCGAGATCCTCGGGACAGGCCCGAGGATGACTCCTCCAGAGTGGAGAGATTAATGTTCAACCTCACGGGTCGGTTTGCCCTCGTCACCGGCGCCTCTGGCGGCATCGGCGGCTCAATCGCCAAGGCGCTCTCCGACGCCGGCGCAAAGGTCGCCCTGTCCGGCACCCGCGTTGAAGCGCTGGAAAAAACCGCCGCAGACATTGGCGGATCACCGGTGATCCTGCCCTGCAACCTCGCCGATCCTGTCGCGACGGCTGCGCTGGTGGGGCAGGCCGAGGAAGCTCTCGGCGGGCTCGACATCATCATTTCCAATGCCGGGCTGACCAAGGATGGCCTGCTGATGCGGATGAAGGACGAGGACTGGGAGACCGTCCTCAACGTCAACCTGGGGGCTTATTTCCGGCTGTCCCGGGCCGCGATGCGGGGCATGATGAAGCGCCGCCACGGCCGGATTATCGGAATCACCTCTGTGGTCGGGGTCACCGGAAATGGCGGCCAGACCAACTACGCCGCCTCGAAGGCCGGCATGATCGGATTCACTAAGTCGCTGGCGCAGGAAGTGGCCAGCCGCAACATAACTGTGAACTGCATTGCCCCCGGTTTCATCGCCACGCCGATGACCGACGTGCTGAAAGACGACCAGAAAGAAGCTCTTTTGAAGGGAATTCCGGCCGGTCGGCTGGGCTCGGGGGCTGACATTGCCGCCGCTGCGCTCTATCTCGCGTCAGATGAATCCGCTTACGTGACGGGCCAGACCCTGCATGTTAACGGCGGCATGGCGATGATCTAGGCCGCTCCGTATTTGGCGGCTATGGTCAAAGAAATTGAGGCGTGTTACCGCGCCGCAACGATGGTTTTTCCGGGCCCGGGACGCTAAAGTTTCGGGGCCACGATACTGGAAGGGATACAGATGTCCGACGTGATCGAGCGCGTGAAGAAAATCGTGGTCGAACGCCTGGAAGTCGACGCCGAGAAGGTCAACGAGAAAGCCTCGTTCATCGACGATCTGGGCGCTGACTCGCTCGACCTGGTCGAGCTCGTGATGGCGTTCGAAGAAGAATTCGGTATCGAAATCCCGGACGACGTCCAGGAACAGATCGGCACCGTCGGCGACGCTGTCCGCTTCATCAAGGAACGCGTCTAAGCCACGCGCGCCTCGGCCCGGAGCCACATCATGCGGCGCGTCGTCATCACCGGCATGGGACTCGTGACGCCTCTGGCCAATGGCCGTGAAGCGTCATGGAAGAAACTTGTCGCCGGTGAGTCCGGTCTCAAGACCGTCGACCTGTTCGACACCTCCGACCTCGCCTGCAAGATCGGCGGCCAGGTGCCGTGGGTGAGCGGACGCGGCGGCGGCTCTGCCGATGATCCGGACTCGTTCAATCCTGAAAAGACGATGTCGCCGAAAGAACAGCGGCGCGTCGACGAGTTCATCCTGTACGCGATGGCGGCGGCTGACGAAGCCATCGCTGACGCAGGTTGGACGCCGCAGGATTACGAGGACAAGATTCGCACCGGCGTCCTGATCGGTTCGGGCATTGGCGGTCTCAAGGCGATCGCCGACACGGCGGTCGAGTTGCACCTCAAGGGACCGCGCAAGGTCTCGCCATTCTTCATCCCGAGCGCGCTGATCAACCTCGCGTCCGGCCAGGTGTCGATCAAGTACGGCTTCAAGGGGCCGAACCACGCGGTCGTCACGGCCTGCGCCACAGGCGCGCACGCGATCGGCGACTCGATGCGCCTGATCCAGTGGGGCGATGCCGACGTGATGGTGGCAGGCGGGGCTGAAGCCTCGATCTGTCGCATCGGCTATGCCGGCTTCATCGCCTGCCGCGCCATGTCCACCGAATTCAATGACACGCCGACACGCGCGTCGCGTCCTTACGACAAGGACCGCGATGGCTTCGTGATGGGCGAAGGCGCTGGCATCGTGGTGCTCGAAGAGTATGAGCACGCGAAGAAGCGCGGCGCGAAAATCTATGCGGAAGTCATCGGCTACGGCCTGACCGGCGACGCGTTCCACATCACCACGCCGGACGAGACGGGCGATGGCGGCGAGCGCGCGATGCGTACAGCGCTCACCCGTTCAGGTCTCGACATGTCCGAGATCGACTACGTCAATGCCCACGGCACCTCGACGCCTGCCGGCGACGAGATCGAAGTGCGGGCCGTTGCGCGCGCCCTTGGCGATGCTGCCGCCGCGACGACGCACCTGTCGTCGACCAAGTCCGCCATCGGCCACCTGCTCGGCGCCGCTGGTTCCGTCGAGGCCATCTTCTGTGCGCTGGCGATCCGCGACGGCATCATCCCGCCGACGCTCAACCTCGACAATCCGAGCTTCGACTCGCCAATCAATCTCACCCCGCACAAGGCGGTGAAGAAGAAGGTGCGTGCAGCCCTCTCCAACTCGTTCGGCTTTGGCGGAACGAATGCGGCACTTGTGTTGAAGGCGCCGGACTAGTCTTCCCAAATCGTGGCAGGCTGGGCAGTGTAAGACGCTGTGGTCTAAGGCTGACGGGCGGTCTTCGGAGTTCAAAGCTTGGGCAAGCTTCTCGGCTTTCTGTTCGTGATAACTCTGCTCGCTGCAGGCGCAGCCGGCGCCGGCTGGGTCTGGCTCAACGGCGTCTATTCCGGCGCCGGGCCCGCGAGCGACGACGGCAAGCCGCGCGTCGTCATGGTGGAGCGTGGCGCTTCCACGCAGGCCATCGCCACAAAGCTGAAAGACGCCGGCGCCATCGCTGATGCCGAGCAGTTCCGTCTTGCCCTGCGCGTACGCGAATTCATGGGCGAAAAACCCGTGATGAAGGCTGGCGAGTACGAGATCGCTAGCGGCGCCAGCATGGAGAGCATCGTCAAGGATCTCTCGACAGGCTCGCCGCTGCAGTACGCCGTGATCGTGCCCGAAGGCCTCAGCGTTCCGCAGATCCTCATCATGCTGAAAGATCGCGAATGGAAGGCGACGGGTGGACCCGATCGCACCTACAAGCTCGCGGGTGACGCCCCGACCAGTATTGCGGAAGGCTCCCTGCTGCCGGGCGACTACGCGGTTTCCCGCGGTGACACGATTGGCGATGTCATCGACCGGATGAAGAAAGCGCAGAAGGATCTGCTCGCGGAAATCTGGGATACGCGCGACACCAATTCGCTGGCGGCCCAGTGGGAGAAGCCCCAGCGCGACGATCCGGTGAAGACGCAGATGGAGGCAATCATCCTTGCGTCCATCGTGGAAAAGGAAACCGGCAATACCGACGAACAGCCGATGGTCGCCGCCGCGATGGTCAACCGCCTGATCCTCGGGATGCGCCTGCAGGCCGACTCGACCACCGTCTACGGCATCACCAAGGGCGTGCCGATCGGCCGTTCGATCACCAGCAAGGAGTTGGCCGAACGTACGCC
>CALRWU020000198.1:0-6330 GCA_943371945.1 Azorhizobium sp. AG788 | reverse complement strand
AACAGGCCTTCGACATAGTCCATGAAGTGCGGCCGCTCGGGATGGCGCGCGACCTGCGTTTTCTGCCACGCGTTGAGATGCGTGTAGATCTGCTCCAGCTGCTTCGACGCCTTCTCGCGCAGCTTGCCGACTTCATCCGTCACGGCCGCGCCGCCGGTCGCTTCCAGCTCGGCGATCTTCTTTTCGAGATCGGCGACGGGCTTTTCAAAGTCGAGATAGGTGGAGATGGCCATGACGAGGCTCCGGAATCTGAGACGGCGAGATAGCCCTCGCGCCCCAGCGGGGCAAGGTTGCCGGTGTTAACCCTCGGAATCCAAGGCTTTTTCCGCGTCCCTCAGGCGTGAAACTGCCCTTCGATCACCGTCCGCGCCCGTCCGATGAGCTTCACCCGGTCGCCGGCCATCCGGGTCGTGATGTGCGCCCCGCGTCCCGGATAGGCCTGGAAACAGTTGAGTTCGGCTTTGCCCAGCACGCCCGAAAAGTACGGCGCGATGATGCAATGCGCCGACCCTGTGGCCGGATCTTCCGGAATGCCCGAGCCCGGTGCGAAGAAGCGCGAGACCACGTCGAACCCTTCGCTCGCGCCCGGCGCCGCGCAGATCAGGTTGCCGCGACCGCCCGTGGCGCCGCCCGAGATTTCATTGACGCGAATGAGGTCCGGCTTCAGCGCGCGCACCTCGTCAGGCGTCGCGAAGATCGCCATCAGGTACGGTCCGGCGACAATCTTCTCCGGCCGAGCGCCCATCGCCTCGACGAGCCCGTCCGGCGTTGGCACATCGCGCGGCGGCTGCGCCGGGAAATCCATCTCCAACCGGCCATCTGGCAGTCGCTTCACCGTCAGCCGGCCCGACTTCGTGTCGAAGCCGATCTCCGGTCCATCAAAGCCAAGACCGGAATACAGCGCATGCGCGCTCGCCAGCGTCGCATGCCCGCACAGCGGCACTTCCAGCGCGGGTGTGAACCAGCGCAGGTCCCAGACACCAGGCGACTTCGCTACAATGAAAGCTGTCTCGGCCAGATTGTTCTCGGCAGCGATGGCCTGCATCACATCGTCAGCGAGAAAGGCATCCAGCGGCATCACCGCCGCAGGCCCGCCGGCCATCGCACGTTCCGCGAACGCGTCGATCTGGAAAAAGCGATACGTGCTCATCGCGCACTCCTGTCACTACAGGGGCGCTGTCTAGCCGTGTCCGCAAGCTGCGGAAAACGATAATTCCTGATGCATCGATGAGGTCAGCTTGCGCACCAGTTCACCGGCCAGCGATCACCCCGCCCGCCACTTCGCGAACAGGATAGCAAACGCCTCCGGATCGCGTGACGGCCAGCCATGATCGACCGGACCATTCCCTCGGCCCAGCACCTGTGCCCGACTGATCGCCTCGAACAGGAAGGCCCGCGAGAGTGCGATCGCATCCTTCAGTGACAGCCCCCGCGCCAGCCCCGCCGCAATGCCCGACGCCAGCGTGCAGCCGGTTCCGTGCGTCGCTTTCGTCACAATGCGGGGACCGTCGAAGAAGTGCTCGCCCTGCTGGGTCGCCAGCACATCCACAATCACGTCGCCCGGTATGTGCCCGCCTTTGATCAGCGCCGCCGTCGCCCCCATGTCGAGCAGCTTTTCCGCCGCCCGCCTCTGCCCGTTGAGCCCGTCCACCGCCTTGCCCGTCAGCACCTCGGCCTCGTGAGAGTTCGGCGTCACCAGGGCCGCGCCCGGCACCAGCAGCTTGCGCACCGCATCCACCGCGCCCTGCGGCAGCAGGATATCGCCGGACGTCGCGACCATGACCGGATCGATCACGCGGGGCGTCTTCGGCGCCAGATCCTCGAACGCCTCCGCCAGCGTCTCGACCAGGAGTTTGTCCCCCAGCATTCCCGTCTTCAGCACGTCGGCGCCGATATCCCCCAGCACCGCCTCCATCTGCGCCCGCACCGCCTTGTGCGGTGTCGCCACCACGCCATTGACGCCAAGCGTGTTCTGGATCGTCAGCGCCGTGATCGCGGTGGCTGCATAGCCGCCCAGCGCCGTCACCGTCTTGATGTCGGCCTGTATGCCCGCCCCGCCCCCGGAATCCGATCCGGCGATGATGAGGACGCGGCCCTTCGGCCCTTCTGGTTTCGAGTTTGCCATGCGCCTGTCATAGCCTCACGCGGCCGGAGACGGAAAGCCGGGAGACGGAAAGCCAGGTGACGGAAAAGAACTCTTGAAATCGAACGCCTCGGCCGTCGGCCCCCCGCGCGCCAGCAGGTCAAGCCTGGCCTTGGCCTCGAGGAGGGTCGGCGTCGTTCCCGCCGGAACCCACCACAGCGCCAGATAGACCGGCATCTCGACGAACCAGTCCCTGCGCCGCCGCATCACGCCACGATGCGTGACATTGCGATAGGCGAACGCCGCGAGATGCTCGATCGTCTCCCACACGGTCAGGTTGATCGTGATGCCCGGATCATCGAACACCGCCCCATCGGCATTCTCGCCCTCGCCGATCATGCGCCAGACGAAACCGGGTGACGCCTCCGCCAGCGCATTGACCTCCGCAAGCGCGGCCTCGAAGTCAGCGTTGACAGGCGACCCGCGCGGCTCCCGAAAGCTCGCAACGTTGATCTGCGCGATGTGCCAGCCGCCACTCATGCCGCATCATCAGATGCTTGCCCGGTCTCGCGCAAGCGCAGGGAGCGCTGATCAGCCCGCGTTGCGGACCGGCGCGCCCTTGCTGATCCGTTGAAACGCGCTCTCGAACCCGGCCGGCTTGGCGCCTTCGAACTGCACATGCGTGCCTGACTTGTCCTTGCCAAGCACCTTGTAGGTGACGTTGGCGTCGGCGACCTCGAGCCGTCCGGTCTCTCCGTTGCGCAACTCGGCGTCTGTTTTCAGCAAGGCCCCGCCATGTGACAAGTTCTCGATCGTCACCCGTTGTTGCTTCTCGACCAGCATGCCCGGAGCACGGACCTCGTAGCGCGGGTCGTCACGGCGATCGACGTCAGGTGAGGACGTACGCACCACGCGCACGATGGTCTCGCGCAGTCGGGCGATCGAGTCATCCACGTCTTTGACCGTCCCGCTAAGGGACCGCGCACCCTCGCCAGTCTTGGCCGCCTCAGTCAGCACCACGGTCACCGAATCCGATACATAGGACGCGGCCCGCGCGGTCTCTTCGACGTGACGCGCGATCTCGCTGATGGCTGCGCTCTGCTCTTCCATCGCGGCAGCGATCACTGTCGAACCCTCATCGACGCTGGAGATCTGGCGGGCAATTTCCGCCACCACATCTGTGGTCTCGCGCATCACCACCTGGATCTCCGAAACATGGCGCCGGATTTCCTCGGTTGACTTGGCGGTCTGACTCGACAGCGACTTCACCTCGCTTGCCACGACGGCAAATCCGCGCCCCGCATCGCCCGCACGCGCCGCCTCGATCGTGGCGTTCAGCGCCAGCAGGTTGGTCTGATCGGCAATCTCGGAAATGATGTTGGCGACGCTGCCGATCTTGTCGACCGCTTCCGCCAGGTTGGCGACAGCGGTACGCGTGCGCTCGCTTGTCTCGACTGTCGCAGACGTCGTCCGCCGCGCATTGACGAGTTGCTGCGAAACTTCCTGGATCGATGCGGAGAACTGTTGCGTAGCAGCAGTGACGCTGGTGGCGCTCATCATGGCCTGTTGCGCAGCAGCGGCGACGCCCTGGCACTGGTCCGTCACATTCGACACGGATCCGCTCATTTGGCTGGCAAGGCGCGACATCTCGCTCGCCTGATGACTGACGCGGGTCACCGCCGAGCCCGCCTCCGATTCGACCGACAGCGCCATCTCGCGCAGGGACTCGCGCCGATGCGCTTCGGCTTTTGCCGCATCATCGGCTTGCTTGCTGCGCATTCTTTCGGTTTCGAGCAGATTGCCGCGGAACACCTCAAGCGCACGCACCATGTCGCCGATCTCGTCCTTGCGCTCGGCTCCTTCAGCCTTGGCGTTCAGGTCGCCTGAGGCCAGCTTCGTCATGACGGCGGTCACGCCGGCAACGGGACGAATGACCCGCCGCGACAGAAGCAGGAACGAACCGATGGTCGCCAGAAGGGCAAGCGCGACGATCGAGTATACGATCGCGGCAAAGATGAAGGCCTGATCCTTCGCCGCCTTTTCAAGGTCGGCCTGCTCCTGCACCGCGCCGATCACGATCTGGTCAACAAATGTCCGATGGGCGGCATAGTACCCACTGGCCTCATTCAGGGCTGCGGTGGCGGTGATTGCGTCGCCGGCACGGATCGCGGGCAACAGTCTGGTCTCGATGACGTCCCAGAACTTCAAAGCCTCGGCGTGGGAATCGACGTGGATGAGATTGTACAGTTTTTCATTGAACCCATGATCATTCTGCCAGCCTGCCTTGTCGCCCCAGAAGGCATAGCGATCGAGATAGTCCTGCTTCAGCTTGGCAAGTCGTTCAGCGTGCTCGTCAAGCTTCGTCGGCTCGTCGTTCGCGAGCCGCGCTTCAAGATAGGCCTCAATCAGATAAGCCGGCGGCGGCAGCACATCGGCCACAAGGTCCTTGGCGCGGACGATCTGCCCATAGTGTTGGCTGTTGATCGCCATTTGCGACGCTGCGAACTGCTGCACGCCCACCGACCCGGCGAACAGAACACAGACGATCGCTCCGAGCAGGAGCAGCATCGATCCGATGCGGAGGTTTTTCATCCAGAGTCCCCTTGATTGCGATGCACTATCAGCGCGACCGCTTAACGGGGCTTTATTTCGGGCTGAGGTTCACAGGCGCGCTCAACCCATTTTGGGCTAGACTCGCTATCGATGAGTAAGTTCTAGGCAACTTAGCGCTACCCGCTCGTCAGCGACACGAACACGTCTTCCAGGTCCGGTTCTTCCGTCGCGAGGTCACCGATCCCGACATTCGCCTCGCGCAGGCGTTTCAGCAGGTGCTCGATCGACTGCTCCCCCATCTTGTAGGTGATCGCAATCTGCCCATCCTTGCGGATGATCGGCGCCAGGTCCGCCAGCTCAGCCGGTACAGCCGCCAGCGCCTGCTCGGGCCGCACCACCAGTGTCTTCTGGTTCATCCGTTTCAGCAGGCTCGCCGTCGGCTCGCACGCGATGATCTGGCCATGATTGACGATGGCGATCTGGTCGCACATCTCCTGCGCTTCCTCGAGATAGTGTGTCGTCAGCACGATGGTGACGCCCTGCGCATTCAGCTTTCGGACATATTCCCACAGCGACCGCCGCAGCTCGACGTCGACGCCCGCTGTCGGCTCGTCGAGGATCAGGATTGGCGGCGAATGCACCATCGCCTTGGCCACCATCAGGCGCCGCTTCATGCCGCCCGACAGCTGGCGCACATAGGCGTTCTTCTTGTCGCCCAGCCCCAGCGCCTCGAGAATCTCATCGCCCCGTCGCTCCGGCTTCGGCACGCCATAGAACCCCGCCATCAGGTCCAGCGTCTCCCGCGGCGTGAAGAAGGGATCCATGTTGATCTCCTGCGGCACCACCCCCAGCGCCGCCCGCGATTCCCGCGGGTTCACGTCGGCGTCGATGCCCCAGATCTTCACCGAGCCCGATGTCTTGTTCACCAGCCCGGCCAGGATGTTGATGAAGGTCGACTTCCCCGCCCCGTTCGGCCCCAGCAGCCCGAAGATCGAGCCGCGCGGAATGGCCAGGTCGATGCCCTTCAGCGCCTGCTTGGCCGCCATCCGCTTCGAGGCGGCATAGGTCTTGGTCACCCCGGTCGCTTCGATAGCCAGGGCAGGCAGTGAAGGAGCAGGAGGTGCGGACGACGAATCAGGCAAGGCAAACCACCTTCTGGCAACGGCGCTCCGGCCACATTGACGGGCAGCGGAGGCAGACCATAGGTAAGGCGCATTCCACCCGGCCGCAAACCAGTCCGGCTAATGAGAGAACGATATGGCGTCGCAGCCCACGAACACCCCCGCCACCCTCGCCGACAATCCGGCAAACAATCCGGAAGTCGTCGTGGTCGCCACCAAGAAGGTCGCCTGCGATGGCGGCGGCGGCGCGCTCGGCCATCCCAAGGTCTGGTACGACATGTCCGAGCAAGACTTCGTCGAATGCAAGTATTGCGACCGGCTCTTCGTCCTCAAGGGCGGCAGCCGGGACCCGAGAAAGTCAGCATAAATCGTGTGTAAAACGCGCTTCGTCCTGCGTTCAAAATACTGAGCCTATTCCGTCGCTTGCGTGATCTCCCCGCCACACAGGGGAGGCATTTAAGACAATTTAAAGAAATGTCGTTGGCCCGCGGCAACAAATTCCCATATGGCCCGGGTTGGGCTGATGAGGCGCAACGCTTCATTCTGGGAACTGGGCTACATGACCGGCGCATC
>CALRWU020000197.1:0-6330 GCA_943371945.1 Azorhizobium sp. AG788 | reverse complement strand
CCTGCTCCACCCGTCTCCTGGCCGAGCGCGTCAAGGCGATCCTGCGCCGGTCGCGCGGCGTCGTGCCCGGTGGCGAGGATGGCGACAAGAAGCCGATCGTTCGCGGCCGCCTGACGCTCGATCCGAACCGCCATGCCTGCCAGTGGGATGGCAAGATCGTTCGGCTCACCGTCACCGAATTCCTGATCCTGCAGGCGCTTGCCCAGCGTCCGGGCTATGTGAAAAGCCGCGACCAGCTGATGGACGCGGCCTACGACGATCAGGTCTATGTCGACGACCGCACCATCGACAGCCACATCAAGCGGCTGCGCAAGAAATTCCGCGACCTCGACGACAATTTCGACGGCATCGAGACGCTGTACGGCGTCGGATACCGCTACAAGGAAGCCTGAGAAACCCGCGCCGATGGCGAATGCACCGAGGCCTGAGAGACCTGTCAGGCCGGCAAAACCAGCCAAGGGCGCGCCGCGCAAGCCGCGCTCCTTGCTCTGGTCCCCCATTGCGAGACTGATCCTCGCCTCCAACCTCGCCGGCCTGATCATCCTGATCGCCGGCGCGCTGGTGCTCAACGAGGTGCGCGCAAGCCTTGTCAACGCGCGCAAGGCCAGCCTTGAGGAGATGGGACAGCTCATCTCCTCCTTCATGACCGACAATGCGACGACCGACGTTCCCGTCGAACTCGACATCGACGAAGTCATCCGTCAGCTGACGTCCATGCCGCTGACCAAGGCGACGCGCATCATCGTGCATGATCCGCGTCGCGAAATCGTCGCGGACACCCGTCTCATCAAGGACGTCATCAACGCCAGCAACCTGCCGGAAATCCGCGAGCCAAGCTGGCTTGAGCGTACCTGGCTGGAAACCGTTCGCACAATCAACCGCACGTTTGAAACCGTCAGCGCCACCGGCCGCCAGCCCATTGCCGAAGCCCTGTCGCTCGACGAGGAAGTGACGCGCGCGCTCAACGGCGAACCTGTCTTCTCGGAACGCTTCAACGACGAAGCCAAACGCGTGCTCTCGATCACCATGCCGATCGAGAAGGTGCTGCGCGTCGTGGGCACGCTTACCATCGAAACCAGCGACGTCTCGGAAATCATCGCGGCCGAACGCGCGGCGCTCGTACCGTTGATCATCGTGGCGATGCTGGTGGCGCTCATCACGGCGACGCTGCTGACGCTCGGCATTGCCCGCCCGTTGCGACGGCTCGCGCTGGCCTCTGATCGCGTCGCCACCGGCGCCGCAGAACGCCTGAATCTTGGCAAACTGCATGATCGCAAGGACGAAATCGGCGACCTCGCCCGCGCGATGGAAGCCATGACAGTCTCGCTCTACGATCGCATCAAGGAGAATGAGCGGTTCGCGGCCGACGTCGCGCACGAACTCAAGAATCCGCTCACCTCCATCCGCTCGGCCGTCGAGACGATGCAGGCGATCAGCGATCCGGAGAAGAAGGCGAAGATGGCGAGCGTGATCGCGCGCGACGTGATCCGGCTCGACCGGCTGATCTCCGACATCTCGAACCTGTCGCGTCTCGAAGCCGAGATCGTTCGCGAAAAACTGGTGCGTGTCGATCTGAAGCGCCTGCTGGAAGACATCGTATCGATCTATCGCGACACCGTGCGCGAGGGAGAAGCGAAGGTCGCCCTCGTCCTCGCCGACAAGGGCGCACAAGAGGTCATGGGGCGTGAAGGCCCGCTTGGGCAGGTGATCCGCAACCTCCTCGAAAACGCGCGGTCCTTCTCCCCGCCGAACGGCGAAGTCACGGTTACACTTGGCGGCGCCAGTTCCGGCCGTGGCCCCGTTGTGCGTGTGGTTGTCGAGGATCAGGGCCCCGGCATTCCGCACGACAAACTCGAAAAAATCTTCCAGCGCTTCTACACGGACCGTCCGGTTGGCGCGAAGTTCGGAAATAATTCAGGTTTGGGCCTTTCCATCGTGCGTCAGATTGCCGAAACGCACAGGGGTCAGGTTTGGGCTGAAAACCGCATGGTCGATGGCAAGGTGACGGGGGCGCGCTTTGTTGTGGAACTACCACCAGCGCCGCTCGATATCTGAATCACTATTGACCGCGGAACAAACGAGCCCTCACCATGTCTAGCTGGAAAAAGCGGGAGTTCTTCCAATGATCGGTTTGGTCGTGGTCACGCACGGCCGGTTGGCCGAGGAATTCATTGCCGCCGCCGAGCACGTCGTAGGTCCCCTAGAGAACATTGGCGCCGTTTGCATCGGACCCGATGACGACATGGACATGCGCCGTCGGGAAATCATCGCAGCGGCGAAGGCGATGGATACAGGCGCCGGGGTTGTCATTCTCACGGACATGTTTGGCGGCACGCCGTCCAACCTCGCCATTTCGGTTATGGGTGGCGCAAAGATCGAAGTGATCGCGGGGGTGAACCTGCCCATGCTGATCAAGCTGGCTGAAGTGCGCGGCCGCCTGCCGCTCGCCGAAGCCGCACTCGCCGCCCAGGAAGCCGGACGGAAATACATTTCCGTCGCTTCAGCCCTGCTGCAACGCGCGGAATGAGCGGGAAGCTGGCACGCAAGGCCGAGCTGATGAATCAGCGCGGCCTGCACGCGCGGGCGTCGGCCGCCTTCGCGCGCGAGGCCTCCAGGTTCAATGCGAAAGTCACCGTCAACTATGACGGCATGACCGCCAGCGCCGCCTCGATCATGGACCTGCTGATGCTGGGTGCGCGCGTCGGCCAGACCATCGAGATCGAAGCGGAAGGCGTACAGGCGGTCGAAGCGCTCGATGCCGTCTGCGATCTCATCGCGCGCAAGTTCGACGAGCGCGAATAACGCCTGCCTCTATCGTCCGCCGCCGCGGTTGCCGCCTGCACGTGGCGTCACGCTCCATCCCGAACTCGGCGGCGGCGCGCTGTCCCCGTTCGATGGGCGCGTCAGAGGCCGCAGCAGGTCCGCATACATCAGGTCGCCATTGGGCTGGATCTGCCCGGCGACCCGCTTGAGCCCCGACACGAACTCCGTCCGGGTCACGCTGCGGTCGAGGTCGATGTCGAACGTCATCGCGTTGGCCATGACATCGGTCGGATTGCCGATCGCGGCGGCCCAGTCGGACTGCTCGAACCCGGTAATGCTGCCATCGTGATTCTTGTCAGCGGCGGCAAAGGCCGCATCCGCACCCGCCGCGATTTCCGCAGTGGTGATCTTCCCATCCGAATTGCGATCAAAACTCGCAAACACCAGCGCCCCCGGCGCCACCACCCGCACCCCCTCAGGCGCGCGTCCCAATCCCCCAGGACTGGGCAAGCCGGCAACCCGGTCGATCAGATCAGGCGTAGTTTGCGGCTGCGGCTGCGGGGCGTTGATCGTGTCCTGCGCAAACGCTGGAAGTGCGCCCGAGATCGCCAGGCCCAGAATTGCGATAATCGCCAGTGGGGGCATCTTTTGCGGCATCTCACTCACCCTATGTCCGTTTGCCCGTCGGCGGCGGCTTCTGATCGATCCCGAATGTGGCCCCGCGGCAACACTCTGCGCAACCAAGAGAAGCAGACAGATGGGGACAAAAATATTGGCGCGGAAGGCCGCTCCCCAGGCAAATCGATGCACCGGCAAATCATATAAGGATATCTTTATATGATTTGCCGGATCGCACTCCGGTTGCTATAGGCCCTCGACGCGAAGCCGGGACGAGCCTGGCCGCCCCAATTCCCAAGGAGTGCCGAGATGGCGTTCGACGATTTCAAGGTGGCGGATATTTCGCTCGCCGATTACGGCCGCAAAGAACTGGTGATCGCTGAGACAGAGATGCCGGGCCTCATGTCCACCCGCGCGGAGTACGGCCCGTCGCAACCGCTCAAAGGCGCGCGGATCACCGGCTCCTTGCACATGACGATCCAGACCGGCGTCCTGATCGAGACGCTGACGCACCTTGGCGCGCAGGTGCGCTGGGCATCGTGCAACATCTTCTCGACCCAGGACCACGCCGCAGCAGCCATCGCGAAAGCCGGCGTGCCTGTCTTCGCGGTGAAGGGCGAGAGCCTCGAAGAGTACTGGGACTACACCGACAAGATTTTCCAGTGGCCGGATGGCGGCTTCACCAACATGATCCTCGACGACGGCGGCGACGCCACCATGTACGTGCTGATCGGCGCGCGCGTTGAAGCGGGCGAAACCAAGCTGATCGAGACGCCGGAGTCGGAGGAAGAGATCTACTTTTTCAAGCAGATCAAAAAGCGCCTCGCGCAATCGCCCGGCTGGTTCACCAAGCAGCGCGACGCCATCAAGGGCGTCACCGAGGAAACCACCACGGGCGTCAACCGCCTGTACCGTCTCGTCGAGAAGGGCCTGCTGCCCTTCCCCGCGATCAACGTGAATGACTCGGTCACCAAGTCGAAGTTCGACAACAAGTACGGCTGCAAGGAATCGCTGGTCGACGGCGTCCGCCGCGCCACCGACACGATGATGGCGGGCAAGGTCGCTGTTGTTTGCGGCTATGGCGATGTCGGCAAAGGCTCAGCTGCTTCGCTGCAGGGCGCTGGCGCCCGCGTGAAAGTCACGGAAGTCGACCCGATCTGCGCGCTGCAGGCCTGCATGGACGGCTTTGAGGTTGTGACGCTCGAAGACGTCGTGAAGACCGCCGACATCTTCATCACGACGACCGGCAACAAGGACATCATTCGTCTCGAGCATATGCGCGACATGAAGGACATGGCCATCGTCGGCAACATCGGCCACTTCGACAACGAGATCCAGGTCGCGTCCCTGCGGAACTACAAGTGGGACAACATCAAGCCGCAGGTCGACATGATCTCCTTCCCGGATGGGAAGCGCATGATCCTGCTGTCCGAAGGCCGCCTCCTGAACCTCGGCAACGCCACGGGCCATCCCAGTTTCGTGATGTCGGCGTCCTTCACCAACCAGACGCTTGCGCAGATCGAACTGTGGACCAACGGCAAGGCCTACGAAAACAAGGTCTATACGCTGCCCAAGAAGCTCGACGAGAAGGTCGCCCTGCTTCACCTCAACAAGCTCGGCGCCAATCTCACCAGGCTCTCGAACGAACAGGCCGCCTATATCGGCGTTGCCCCAGAAGGCCCCTACAAGCCGGAACACTACCGCTACTGATTGCAGGCGAACCCTGAAACAGAAGCGGCCGCACATTTCGATGTGCGGCCGCCTTTGTTTTCAGCATCAAGAATCAGGACTTCTGCTCTTCCCCAGCCGCTTTCTTGCGCTCTTCCTCGGCATTCGCCTCGGTTACCTGGCGAACGATTTCATTCTCCAGTTGCTGAGAGCTCACAAAGTCCTTCCGCACCGCATAGAGTCCATTCACGAATGCGGAGTCCCATGCCGTCCAGCCCGTCATTGGCTCGTCGCCGCCAATCGGCCCGTCAAAGACGTTCAGGATCGAGTCGTATCCTGCAGCATCGACATCGGCCTGCACCTGCGTCAGCGCGATCATTGCGATATAGTCTGCAACGGCGCTGAACGAGACGCCTTTGGTCTTGGAGGTGTCGACAATCGCGATGATGCGATTGAATTCCTGGTGGGTGGAGGCGCCGAGTCGGCTTGCGTTGTTGACGCGAGCAACCTGCGCGCCGCTAAACCCGCCACCGCCTGCCGCCGTGGCGGTGCTATCGCCGAGTACCTTGCCGCGATCTGTGACCGTCTGCGAGACATGCCACCAGCGAACCGGTTTGTCCGCTTTGGTGAAGCGATCAAGCGCAGTCTTGCCGAGCGTGTTGCCCGAGTCGAACGCATCACCGAAAAGCTTCTTGTTTTGCTGGACGAAGGTCGGCGTGAATTGCTGTCCGTCATCCGTTACGACAACCAGCACGTTCGCCTTGCACCCCGGTTCGCCCACACGCAGGTCGAGGCTAACCGCCCGAAGGGCGATACGGTCAAGCATGGCTTGCGAAGCTTCGGGCGTGAGTCCGACAACGCCGGGGCAAACTTCGTCTTCCCAGCGCGAGAGCTGACCAAGCTTGCCGGGCTCCATCAGTTCGCGCACGAAATCGCGCATACGTTCTGGCTGGATGCCAGTGATGGTTATCCTGTCACTACCGTCGGAGGAGTCGGGTGTCGGGGTTTGCGCCATGGCAGGCGCGACTGCGAGAGCGCCAGCGAGGAGGCTGGCGGCAAGCTTAAAGGGAATCCGTATCATCGCTTCTTTCTCTTTTTGTTTATGTCGATTTACACGCTGATCCCGCCCCTGCTTACCATGATCCCGGTGCAGCGACGAGCCCACAAACAGATAGCGATTGCATCGATAGCCGCGCGCCTGGACCAGGTGGACTTGGCCACGTCGACGACCTGCGATAGCCTCATCTCTATCTTCTTATGTACAACTGGTTGTATAATATC
>CALRWU020000196.1:0-6345 GCA_943371945.1 Azorhizobium sp. AG788 | reverse complement strand
CCGACGTCCTGAACAGCAGGGCTCGCTGGATGCAAGCTGGCGGATCGGTGGCGGCGACGTTCAGCTCAATCTTGGCGTCACCTACAACGGCGACATGCTCGACACCGACTTTGCGACATTCCTCCGCACGCGGGTCGATCCCTACACACTCGTTCGCTTTGGCGCTTCGTGGCAGGTCAGTGACCAGGTCGAGATTTACGGACGCGTCGAAAACCTGCTCGACGAGACGTATCAGGAAGTGATCGGCTATAACGCTGCTCCGCAGGCTGCCTATGTAGGCATCCGCTTCCGTGACGAGGCAGCCAAGTGAACCGGCAGCGGCGCAAGTCTGTAGGGCTCGCGAAGGTCCTCGCCTTCGCACTTGCCGCTTGCGCCGCGCCTATGGCTCAAGCCCAGGCGCGATCCAACCGCATCGTCTCGATGAACCTGTGCACGGACGAACTGCTCATGCGGATCGTTGATCCCGCACGTATCGCGGGCATCACCTATCTCTCGCAGCAGCCGGTCAACGCGCCGCTGGGGCTCGACGCCATCGCCGCGAAACTCGCCGTCAATCACGGCCTCGCAGAAGAAGTCATCAAGCTTCAGCCTGATCTTGTCCTCACCGGCAGTTTCACGACCACCACTGCGTCCGCCCTGCTCCGCCGGCTCGGCTACAACGTCGTCACCTTCGATCCCGAGAACACGCTCGCAGACATGCGCGCCAACATACGCAAGCTTGGAGCGCTCGTCGGCGAACCCGCGCGTGCGGAACAGGTGATCGCCGATTTCGACGCGCGCCTCGCCGCCCTGCAAGCGCAGATACCACCCGGCGAGAAGCCGATCTTCGCCGACATTGGCGTCAACAATTTCATCTCGGGCGATGCGACGCTCTATGCCGAAGTGGTCAATGCCGGAGGCTATCGCACACTCGGCCAGGCGCTGGGCTATGACGGCTATCGCAACATTCCGCTCGAACAGGTGCTGACCATGCGCCCGGCCCTGATCTCCACCGCAACGCCGTGGACGAACCCGCCTTCCATGTCGACGATGGCGCTCGCCCACCCCGCCCTGCGCACGCTTCTGGCGCGCACGCCAAGCGTCAGCATACCCGAACGCTACACCACATGCGGCGCGCCGAGCCTGCTGGGCGCCGTAGAGATGCTGGTCGAAGCCCGCAAGCGCGCAGCGTCGCAATGAAAATGCAGCTCCCCTACCCTCTGTTGCTGATCCTGCTCGCCGTCCTCGCCATCGCGCTGGGCTGCCTCTCCATGCTCGTCGGCCCGGGCGGCGGACCAGCCGAAATCATGGCGATGCTCAATCGGGGCGACGCGGACCTTGCCTGGATGATCGTGGGACAGGTGCGACTGCCCCGTACACTGCTCGCGCTGATGGTCGGCGGCACGCTCGGCATGGCGGGCGCGGCGTTGCAGGGCTACCTGCGCAATCCACTGGCAGACCCCGGCGTCGTCGGCGTGACGTCCGCCGCGTCCCTCGGCGCGGTGCTCGCGCTCTATACTGGCATTTCGATGGCCTTCCCGATGGCGCTGCCGCTGATGGGCATCGGCGGAGCCATCCTCTGCGCGCTTGTGCTGCAGGGGCTGGCGGGGCGTGGCGCCGTGCTCACCCTCGTGCTCGCCGGCGTCGCCATCTCGAGCCTGTGCGCGGCGCTCATGTCGCTGGCGCTCAACCTGTCACCCAACCCGTACGCTGCTGCCGAAATCATGTTCTGGCTGATGGGGTCCGTCACAGACCGCTCGATGGACCACGTCGCGCTTGCAGCGCCCCTGATGATGGCTGGCTGGCTGATGCTGGCGATCGTCGCGCGCTCGCTTGATGCGCTGAGCCTGGGAGAAGAGGCAGCCGCCTCGCTTGGCGTGGACATCCCGCGCGCCCGCGCGCTCGTGATCGGCGGCACGGCAATCAGCGTCGGCGCAGCCACGGCCATCTCCGGCGGCATCGGCTTCATCGGGCTCGTTGTTCCGCACCTGCTGCGCTCGCAGGTCGGCCACTCCCCCAGCAAGCTGCTGCTGGCCTCCGCCCTTGGCGGGGCGGCGCTTCTAATGGCCGCCGATATCCTCGTGCGCCTGCTGCCGACCGGCATGGAGCTCAAGCTCGGCGTCGTCACAGCACTGATCGGAGCGCCGTTCTTCCTCTGGCTGATCTTCCGGGCGCGCGCGGAGATGGAGTCATGAAGCTTGAGGCCCGCAACATCTCGGTCGCCATAGCCGGATGCCACATCGTGGCGAACGCTTCGCTGTCCGTGCAGTCGGGCGAACTCGTCGGCCTCATCGGCCCCAATGGCGCGGGCAAATCCACCCTGCTGAAAGCGATCCTTGGCCTGCGCTCCGTTGCTGCGGGGGACGTGTTGCTTGAGGGCGATAACTTCCTGGCCCAACCATCGGGGACACGCGCGCGCAATGTCGCCTACCTGCCGCAGGAGCGTCACGTCGAATGGCGGCTGCTGGCGCGCGAAATTGTTATGCTGGGCCGCTACCCGCATCGCGCCCGCTTCGGCGGCCCAACCACGGATGATCGCACCGCCGTCACGCGAGCGCTCGACGCCGTGGATGGTCAAGCCATCGCCGATCGTCCCGTCACCATCCTCTCGGGCGGCGAGCGAACACGCATCCTGTTGGCGCGCGCCCTCGCTGTCGAAGCGCCGATCCTTCTTGCTGATGAACCGATCGCAGCGCTCGATCCGTGGCATCAGCTTCACGTCATGGAGATCCTGCGCGAACGCGCACGTGCCGGCGCCGGCATCCTCGTGGTAATCCACGATCTTGCTCTCGCCTCGCGGTTCATGGACCGGCTGATCCTGATGAACCAGGGCGCAATCGCTGCCGACGGCCCGCCGGCCGACGTGCTGACGCCGGACCTGCTCCGCCGTGTCTATCGGATTGATGCGTTGGGCGGCCAGAACGCTGGCGAAAACTACGTCCTTCCCTGGTCGCGGCAGACATAGCGTCATCCGCCTGCTTCGCGGTCGGACGCCTGTGGCAACTGCCCGCTTGATCGCCGCCTGCTCTTGCGCAATGGAACACCCCGCAAGTTTCCGCTGTAGCCAGAGGTCTCCCCATGAGCATTCGTTTTGACGGCCGCGTCGCCATCGTCACCGGCGGCGGTAATGGTCTCGGCCGGAACCACTGTCTGCAGCTCGCGGGGCGCGGCGCCAAAGTCGTGGTCAACGATCTCGGCGGCGCGGTCGATGGCACGGGCGGCTCGATCTCGGCCGCTGAATCGGTCGCTGCGGAAATCCGCGCGGCTGGCGGCGAGGCCATCTCCAACGGCGCCGACATCACCAAGCTCGACCAGGTCGAGGCGATGGTCGCCGAGGCCAAAGCCAAATGGGGTCGCGTCGACATCCTGGTCAACAATGCCGGTATCCTGCGCGACAAGTCGTTCGCCAAGATGACAATGGATGACTTCAAGAAGGTGGTCGACGTCCACCTGTTCGGCTCGGCCAACTGCACCAAGGCTGTGTGGGATACGATGCGCGAGCAGAATTACGGCCGCATCATGCTGACCTCGTCGGCCTCAGGCATCTATGGAAACTTCGGCCAGTCGAACTATGGCGCGGCCAAATCCGCGATGATCGGCCTGATGAACGTGCTTCACCACGAAGGCGCGAAGAACAACATCCGCGTCAACACCCTCGCCCCCACCGCCGCAACCCGCATGCTTGACGGCCTCTTCCCCGAACAGATCGCCGCCCTCATGGCCCCCGAACTGGTGACGCCCGGTGTGCTCTATCTTGTCAGCGAGAACGCGCCGTCGAAAACCATTCTCGGCGCGGGAGCGGGCTGCTTCTCGGTCGTCCACATCTACGAGACGCCAGCGGTGTTTCTCGGCGGGGCCGACGCCACTGTCGATGACGTCGCCGCCAACTGGGCGAAGATTTCCAGCCCCGAGGGCGAGGCCGCCCTGGACGGCGCTTTCGGCCAGACCGGAAAGTTCGCCGCCGCCGCCGCAAAGGCGCTGGGCGTCGAGCTGAAGGGCTGATCGTCCCGACATCCGGCCCATCATCGCTGGAACGCCGCCGTCAGATCTGGCGCGAATGCGGGATATGTGTGCGTGGCACGCATATCCGGGGTTCGCCTCCAAGGTGACTCTCATTTAACAATCTGAAAAACTGATACATTCCGACGAATACATCATTGAGGCGGGTTCGGACGCCCCACGACCAAACCCGCGTCAAGGGCGTCCCGTGTCACGCGGGACGCCCTTTCTTCTTTCGGAACCGTCCGAAACGGCCGTCGCTCCCAAATGACCCAGCGGAAACTAGCGAGAACGTGACCCTGAGCAGGCTCTGGAACGATCACGAAACATGCTCAAACCGTTGACGTTTTCTGCTGCCACACGAATAGTGGTAACAACCATTACACTGCCCAATACCGGCCCGTCACACGGCCAAGTTGCGCGCCTCCCCAGGAGACCACAATGAAATACGCCTTGCTTGCCTCCACCATGGCTGCCGCGATCGTCGGTGCAGTCGCCCTCATCGGCGTCACCGCCTCCGCCGCCCCCACCACCACCGTCTCCACCCCCGACCGCGCCGATAACTTCCAGCTCACCGACACCACGCGGCTGGCGCACGAGCTGCACTATTTCAAGGACGCCAAGGCCATCGTGCTGATGAGCCAGATCAATGGCTCCGAGGGCTCGCGCAAAGCCGCCGCCCAGCTTGAAAAAATCAAGGCGTCCTACCCGGACAAGGGCGTGCTGTTCTACATGATCAACTCGAAGGACTCGCGCGACGCCGCGGCCCTCGAAGTGAAGAAGCAAGGCTATGACATTCCGGTCCTGATCGACGAGATGCAGCTGGTCGGTGAATCGCTTGGCGTGCAGCGCGAAGGCGAAGTCTTCGTCGTCGACCCGAAGTCCAGCTTCCGCATCGCCTATCACGGCCCCCTCGCCAACACCGCGCAGGCGCTCGACGCCGTGCTCGCCGGCAAGCCGGTCGCCAACCCGCGCATCGAAGTTAAGACTGGCGCGCAGATCGCGTTTGCCGAGCGCGGCAAAGCGGTTGAGCACGCCAACATCTCTTATACGAACGATGTCGCCCCGCTGCTCCAGGCCAAGTGCGTCACCTGCCACCAGAAGGGCGGCATCGCCCCCTTCGCCATGGACAGCTTCGAAGTCGTGAAAGCGATGGCGCCGATGATCCGCGAGTCGGTTCGTTCGGAGCGCATGCCGCCCTACTTCGCCGACCCGCATATCGGCTCGTTCAAGAACGACCAGGGCATGACGGCTGACCAGACCAAGACCCTGATCCACTGGATCGAAGCTGGCGCACCGCGCGGCACGGGCCGCGACGTGCTCAAAGAAGAGGCCGGTGAGGCTCCGGAATGGCCCACCTATCTCGGCAAGCCCGACGTGATCGTGAACCTGCCGGCCTTCGACGTTCCGGCCTCGGGCATCGTCGAGTATCAGAACATGCGCGTCGACAATCCGTTCAAGGAAGACACCTGGCTGCGCGCGATCTCGATCAAGCCCGGCGACCGCGCGGTGCTGCACCACGTCGTGTCGAACCACATGGCCGACCCGAAGCTGCCGAAATCGAAAATCCCGGGCGGGTCGGTTGGCTCCTACACGCCGGGCGCTGAGGCCCAGATGATCGCGGAAGGCGCCGGCGCTCCGGTTCCTGCTGGCGGGAAGCTTGCGTTCCAGATGCACTATACCACCACGGGCAAAGCCGCCACGGACCGCACCGAGATCGGTTTCTACACGCTGAAGACAGCGCCGGAGTTCATCAAGCGCTCGACCGTCATCGGTGATTTCGGCCTGAAAATCCCGGCCGGCGCGGCGCGCCACGAGGAGACGTCGTACCAGACCTTCCCGGCGGACGCGTATGTTTACACCCTGTACCCGCACTCCCATTATCGCGGCTACAGCGTCGAGCTGAAGACGGTTACGCCGGACGGCAAGGAAACACTGCTTCTCAGCCTGCCGAAGTACGACTTCAACTGGCAGCGCGACTACGATCCGAAAGAGCCGATCCTGATCAAAAAAGGCACCAAACTCGTCGCCAAGTGGATCTATGACAACTCGAACAACAACCGTGCCAACCCAGATGCGACTCGCGACATCACGTGGGGCGAGCAGACCCACGAAGAGATGATGTACTTCCGCGTCAACTATCGCTGGGCTGACGAGACCGTCTCGAACATCCGTAACGACCTGCAGTCGCAACTGATGTCGTCGATGTCGATCGGCATGATCGACGACAACGTCGATGGCCTGATCCAGGAGAGCGAACTCAAGGGCATGATGGCGTCCCTGAAGCCGCGCTTCAAAGATCTCGACGCCGACCATTCCGGCGCGCTCGACGCAACGGAGATGAAGGCGGCCGGCGGCGGCGTGCGC
>CALRWU020000195.1:0-6359 GCA_943371945.1 Azorhizobium sp. AG788 | reverse complement strand
GGTCGATGCGCTGGGTCATGCCGTGGTTCTGGCCAACCCTGACTTTGTTCAGGACGCGTACGACTTCATGCACTCGACCGGCGCCTATGTGAACGACATTCACAGCGCCCAGGCGGTACAGACGCAGTGGAGCACTGGCTCGGTTACCGGCCTCGATACCATTGATCTGTGGATTGGCGGTCTCGCCGAGAAACAGGCGCTGTTCGGCGGGCTGCTCGGCACGACGTTCAACTACATCTTCGAAACCCAGCTCGAGTCGCTGCAGGACGCCGACCGTCTGTATTACCTGCCCCGCATCGAAGGCATGGATTACGGCGCCGAGATCGAGAACAACTCTTTCGCCGAGATTATCGCGGCGAACACGAAGATCAAACACCTCTCTGCCAGCATCTTCCTCACGCCGGAATACACGGTCGAGTCGGCGAACTACTTCCAGCGCGACGCGGCGGGCAACTTCGTGCTCGACGCAAACAGCAACCGCATCGCTACCGATCCCTCCACCTGGCTGCACAACAAGACGACGGGCGCACTGCTCGTTGAAGTTCTTCCCGACAATACCGTCCACTTCATCGGCGACGATAACTTCTTCGGCAACACGATGGTGCTCGGCGGCACCGATGGCAACGACAAGCTGCTCGCTGGCCAGGCAGATGACGACACGGTCTGGGGTGATGCGGGCGACGACGTGATCGACGGCGGCGGAGGAAACGACTTCCTCTTCGGCGGCACGGGCAACGATACGATCACCGACAGCTCGGGCAATGACGTGATCCACGGCGATGCTGGCGACGATACGATCAACGCAGGTATCGGCGACGACCTCGCCTTCAGTGGCGACGGCAATGACTTCGTGGAACTCGGCGCAGGCCTCGATGAAGCAAATGGCGGCCTCGGCAACGATATCATCCTGGGCGGCGAAGACGACGACGCGCTAATCGGCGGCGAAGGCGACGACTGGCTTGAAGGCGGCGCAGGCGGCGACGGACTGGTCGGCGACCAGGGCGCGCCCACCGGCCAGGTGCCGCTGATCAGCGGCAACGACGTTCTCGACGGCGGTGAGAACGGCGACAAGATGCAGGGCTTCTCCGGCGACGACATCATGCTCGGCGCAGGCGGCTTCGATAAAGTCCTCGGCGAACTTGGGTTCGACTGGGGTTCCTATGAAAACGAAGCGCACGGCGTTGACGTCGACCAGAATGCGCGTCTGTTCATTCCAAACGCCAACCAGCCGGCAGGCGATGCGGTGCGCGACTTCTGGGTCAGCACGGAAGCCGTCAGTGGCTCGAAATTCAACGACGATCTGAAGGGCGAAGCCGGCAGGCTTGTCGCTGGAGACCCGCTGAACGAGTTGGCCAACACTGGCCTGATCTTCGGCCTGCAGGACAGCTGGAACGGCGCGGCGAACAACTTCTTTGCCCCGGGAACGGACGTGCACTACTCCGCTGGCAACATCATGCTCGGTGGCGAAGGCAGCGACCGGATCACGGGCGACAGCTTCAAGACGGCGGCCGCTCTCGGCCAGGTTACGCCAGCAGCTCTGCTGAATGGTGGCAACGACATGATCGATGGCGACGCGTGGCTGCACGTTGAGCTTATGCAGGGCTATCAGGCGGGTTCGAACATTCTGCGCGAGATCGTGTTCGGCAATCTCGATGGCTCGGCCAATCACCGCGCAACGGATGTCGACACGGCTGTCTACAACGACGTGATCGCCAACTATGTGATCCGCTATGACTCGGATGGCGACGGCGTTCTGTCGATCATCGACAACGTGATCAGCGCCAGCAATGCGAGCCAGGCGCGCCTGCAGGGTGATGCACAAGGCTTTGTGCAGATCATCCATTCGCCGATCCTCGGCGGTGGCGGCGGCAACGTCCCCGGTGTTCCGCTTGCAAACGACGGCACGGACATGGTCCGCAACATCGAGCGGCTCGAGTTCTTCGACCAGTCAGTTGAACTCAACGTCCGGGGTAACGTCGCCCTGACAACGGCAGTGGTCGGCATCCCCGGCGGCCTTGGTTCCAACCGCCTGCCGACTGTCGTCGGTGGCGCGCTGGTCCTGACGGATACGGGTCCGGTTGGCGCCATCGCGGCTCCGGTCATTGGCGACACCCTTTCGTTCAACGACGCGGCGCTGGCCAGCTTCGGCATCTCGGACGCAAATGGCATCGTCGGCGGCGTGTCGCTGCAATGGCAGATGCAGGACGTTGCCCACCCCGGCTATATCAACATCTCGGGCGCCAACGCTGCGACGCTCGTGCTCACTGACCAGATGCTTGGCGAGAGCATTCGCCTCGTCGCCAGCTATACGGACGGCAAAGGCATTCGGGAGCAAATCATCTCGAATTCCACGGTTGCGGTTGCGGCCACGCCGGCCGTCAACCACGCGCCGATCATCAACCAGCAGACCAACCCCGTTGGCTTGCCTGATACGACCGTTCTCGAGGATCGCGGCCTCGGTGGCCCGCATGTCGTTGGTGGACCGGCCGGGCTGAGCGCGGGTATCTTCCTGGCGCTCGACCAGGTGTTCTCGGACGACAATACCCCGCTTACCCCCGGCGGCCTCGTCTTCACGGCGACGCTGGCGGGCACGCTGAACGGCATCAACGTCGATGGCATCGCCATCAACGCGCCGGGCGGCGCTGCAAACCCCGCGGGCCTCTTCTTCGACACGCTGACCACGAACGCGGCTGGCAACCAGGTCGGTCACCTCTACTCGCTGAATGGCGGGGTCGGGGGGGCGAACTTCGCTGGCATCGTGAACATCCGCATGACGGTCACAGACGCCGCGGGCCTTTCGGTCACCGACACGTTTGCCGTCAACGTCCTGCCGCAGAACGATGGCAAGGCGACGCTCAACATCGCGGGAACTCGGTCGCCCGGCAGCACGCTTACCGTTTCCCAGGCGACGCCTGATCCGGACGGCGGGCTCAAGGCAGGCACCAACTACGCGTTCCAGTGGTTGCGCGATGGCAACGTGATCTCTGGCGCGACTTTCGCGAGCTACACGACGACGGCGATCGATACGGGGCACGACATTTCGGTGCGCGCCGTCTACACCGATGCGCAGGGCTTCAAAGAGACGGTGAACACCGACGCGGGCTTCATTACCAACCCGACCATCGGCAACATCGTTCTCAACGACACCTCACCGACAGAAGGCCAGACGCTCACGATCAATACCTCCGGCGTCACGGATGCTGACGGACTAGGACCGTTCAGCTTCCAGTGGCAGAGCTCGACCAATGGAACCACCTGGACGAATGTATCCGGCGCTACGTCCGCCTCGTTCGTGGTGCCGGATGCCCCTGGCACGGCTCTCGGGCCACTGGCAGGCCAGTTCCTGCGCGTCCTTGTCAACGTGAGCGACCTCCTCGGCAACGCTTCGACTTTCTCTGCGGGGACTATCCGACCGGTCGGGGTCAATTATGATGGGAGCACTGCGGGCGCTTCGGTTACCTTTACAGGAACGGCTGGCGACAACGTCATCGTCGGTAGCAACTTTAGCGACACCCTGCGGGGCGCCGCTGGAGACGACATCATCAATGGCGGCGATGGCAATGATAGCCTGTTCGGCGACCTGGGCGATGACGCCATCACCGGCGGCAATGGCAACGACACGCTGACCGGTGGCGCGGGCAACGACACGGCGGTGTTCGCGGGCCCGGTGACGAACTACGCTCTCTCGGCGGCCTCCACAACTTTCAACGTCGCTGACGTCTCGGGCGGCACGGGCACTGACACCGTCTTCAACTTCGAGACGCTGCGGATCGGTGGAGCCGACTTTGCCATCCAGTTCGGCACGACCAATGCCGACGGCGCCATCAATGGTGGAGCGGGTTCGCAAGCCATCTTCGGCCTGCAGGGCGCGGACACGCTGAACGGCGGAGATGCCAGCGATCTCCTGATCGGCGGCAGCGGCAACGACACGGTCAATGGCGGCAATGGCGACGACTTCATCTTCCAGGGCTCGACCGAAGGTCGCGACCTGATCGATGGCGGCGCTGGAACCGACACCTACATCCTCAGTGGCTCAGCTGGACCCGAGACGTTCACCATCATGACCCGCGCCGCGGCGATAACCGCCGGCCTCACCAACGCGCAGCTCGGCGCCAACACCGAGATCGTCATCACGCGCAACGGGACCGGCTTCTCGAACGTCGTCGCCATGCTTGACAACGTCGAAGAGATCAAGGTGAACACGCTGCTGACGAGCGCCAACAACGGCAACGGTGTTGTCGATAGCGGGGCGACACAGGGGGATACCGTGGTCGTCGTCGGCGACTTTACGCAGACCAGCCTGGCCTACAGCACGATCCGTATTGAAGGCAGCGCCGCCAATGACACGATAGACATTTCGGGGCTGACTTCGGCACACCGCGTTGTCTTCGACGCGAACGGCGGAACGGACAACTTCATCGGCGGCGTTCGTCCGCAGGATGTGGTGACCGGAATTCCGGGCATCAGCGCCAACGACCTGAACCACGCGTTCGGAGCCAACGTTGAAAGCGACTTCCAGCTTATGGAACTCATGAACCACAACACCGTGTCGGCCGACGACCTCCTCGATCAGTTCACGCTGTTCCAGTCGGGCCACGAATCGATCGGTACGGGCCTGGCCATCCACACCGACGTCTATGTCAGCGTCCGCGATCTGCTGACGGGTGTCGACACCAACGGACTGGGCGATCACCAGATCGCCGCTGACTACGCGCTGCTGCAGCTCTAGGTATCGCTGCACGTTACATCCGACACTGTCCAAGGCCGGCTCCCGATCGCATCGGGAGCCGGTTTTGCTTTGCAGTCAGGGAACCAGGAGGGCATTGCGCGCGCAGTGCGCGATGAGCCGATCGACCGTAGAGGCAATTCTGTTTGCCGCGCCGCCGTTCTCGATACGCGGAAGCTCCGTATCCGAAAGCGAGCCGGAGCGAAGGGCGGCCTCAATTGCGTCCGCGAGCTGATCGCGCGTTGTCGCGCCATCCATCAGCGGCGCCAGGACACGAAGAAGCGGATTGAGCAGCACCGGCGCATGGACGAGATTCGTTATCCACGGCTGTCCCGACGCAGCGTCCGCGCCCGCCACATTCCAGAGTCTGGGCCGCGCTTGGTCGTCTTGCCCCAATGTAACGGGCACGGTGGCGACGGATGCACGCCCCCGCGCCAGCATCTCGTAAAGCACAGGAAGTACGGCGCTGCCAGATTGAGCAACGAGGTCGGCGACCTCAACTGTGCCCGGATAAGACTTCGCTAGCATTGCCTGGACTGCCGCTCCTGATGCATAGGCGGGCGCGTCGGTCGCCCCCGTCCGACCGCTCGCAGTCATGTGGAGGGGCATCAGCCGTTGCGGCGATAGCGTTTGCGCGCGAGCTCCAGCGTGCGTGAAGAGCGAGCGTCGAAACGTGCGACCCGAGAAGATATCGGTGTACTGCTCGACAGCTACGGGATCGTCGCCCGCGGTCGCGCGGATGCGCGCGGCGGCGGCAGGCGCAAAGGTCTCAGGCGCTGATGACATCAAGTCGGCTTCGCACAGATATGCCAGCCCTTGTTCAGCGGCCTGAGCGATGACATCGCGCACGTGGAAGGGCTGGTTATAGGCTGCCAGCAATTCGCCGAGAATGTAGGAGGCCGGCCGTGTGTTCAGGCGTGCTGCTTCGGAGCGGATGATGGCGCCGTAGGGATCCTTGCCGCTGGACGACTCCGCGATGTCCTTCAGCAAGGCGCGCACAGCCTCGACCTGCCTGCGCGGCGGGCCACCCTCACGTGTGTGCTGAAGGCAGATGTCGCGAATGACGTTGCGCGCATGCCACCCGGGAAAGACGTTATAGCTGATCGCTGCGACGCCGGTGTCAGAGAGGCTTTCGGCGCAGGCTTTCAGGATCGCGCGCTGCGCCTCCGGCGGGGCCCAGCTGAATACCCCGTGACAGATGATGTAGTCGAAACGACGGTCGCCGAAATCCGCATCGACGATATCGCCCTGCTCCAGCGTTACGTTGGAGAGATCCAGCTCGGCAATGCGACGCTGTCCGATCTCGATGTGGGCGGCGGCCAGATCGACGCCGTGAAAGCGTGCACGGGGAAAGCGCGCTGCGAGCGGGATGATATTGCCGCCAGACGCTGCGCCTATCTCGAGAACCGAGGCAGTCTCCGCAGGCGGCGCATCAATGCCACGAAGGTGAGCCTGCGCCGCCAGGAGCGCCGGCTGGCTATAGGTGATCGGCATCGAGACGTAGGGCAACGCGTCGTAGGGGTCGCGGCGAGTCGGGCTCTTGCTCATCGTGCCGGGTTATTTGCATTCCGCCCTCAAGTGAAGGCAGCAGCCCCGCACCGGACGCTGGCGGAGAGGAAGAGATTCGAACTCT
>CALRWU020000194.1:0-6387 GCA_943371945.1 Azorhizobium sp. AG788 | reverse complement strand
CCCGATCAGGACGGCTGGGTGATGGACCTCGGCGCGCTGGAAATCCTTCTGAAGAATATTCTCGGCGGCCTGGATCATACTGTGCTGAACGACGTTCCGGGCCTTGAGAAGCCCACCTTTGAACATATCCTTATCTGGATTGAGTCACGGATGAAGGAAGCTGGCGTCTCCCCCTCGCGTCTGGAGATCGAGCGGCCTACATTGAAGCAGAGGGCGGTCTACACGCCCGCCAGATAACGGAGCCGGACCATGGCCAAGGCGAGCGATCCCAAGAAACCGGCCAAGAAGGCTGCTGAAGCCCCCAAGGGACAGAGTGAGAAGAGCCAGAGCGATATCGCGCGGGAAGCACTCGAAAAGATCCAGAGCGCTCGCGCGGCCAAGAACGGCACGCCCGGCGGCCTCAAGAAGCCCGGCTTCGACCCCAACCAGCTCAAAGGCGGCGGCAAGTCCTTCGGCGGCGCCGGCAACCAGATGATGCGCCGCACGCAGGGCAAAGGCGGTGGCGGCGGCGGCGGAGCCGGCAGCGGCGGCGGTGGCAACGTCTAGCCTCAGCCCTTCCCCTCAGCTGCCTCCAGCGCGGCGAGCCATTCCGACTCCGCCGCGTCCAGCTGCGCCTGCACTTTCGCGCGGCCTTTCAGCTTCGCCTCCGCGTCAGCCTTGTGCGAGAACGTGCTCGGATCCCCGAGATCACGGTCCAGCAGCTCCAGAGCGGCGCGCGCCTTCTCGACTTCCTTCTCGGCCTGTTCGATGCGGTGCTTCTGCTTGAAGGACATCTTCGCCGCCTTCGGCTTGTCCTCCTTCGCTGAACTCGCGTTCGAAGCCGCCGCGATCTCCGCGCGCGCAATGGCATGCTGCTTGTCGGCGTCGGGGCGATCAGCCGCGAGCACGAGCGCCTTGTAGTCGGCAAGGTCGCCGTCATACGGATTGGCCTTGCCGTTGTTGACCAACCACAGCCGGTCCGCGGTCGCCTCGGCTAGATAGGTGTCGTGAGTGATGACCAGCACGGCGCCGTTGAATTCGTTCAGCGCGTAGATCAACGCCTCGCGGCTATCGATATCGAGGTGTGACGTCGGTTCGTCGAGGATGAGAATGTGCGGCTTCTTGTAGGTGGTCAGACCCATCAGCAGGCGCACTTTCTCGCCGCCCGACAGCTTGTCGACTTTCGTTTCGCACTTCTCGTGGCCAAAGCCGAACTGCGCCGCCAGCGCACGCACCTGCGCCTGACCGGCATTCGGAAGCAGGTCCTTGACGTGCTCCAGCACAGTCTCTCCCGCCCGCAATTCGTCGAGCTGGTCCTGGCTGAAATAGCCGATGCGCAGGTTCTTCGAAGCGCGGCGGATGCCCTGCAGCAACGGAAGCTTCTGCGCGATGGATTTAACTAGTGTGGTCTTGCCCTGACCGTTGGCGCCGACGATGGCGATACGGTCGTCGAAATCGAGGCGCAGGCTGACACGGTCCAGCACGGGCTTGCCCGGAGCATAACCCATATCGACCTTGTCTAGTTCCAGGATGGGGGATGCAAGCTCCTCGACCTCGTAGAACTTGAACGGCACGGTGCGCTCGGACAATGGCACCGTGATCACTGTCATCTTCTCCAGCATCTTCATGCGGCTCTGGGCCTGGGCGGCTTTCGACGCCTTGGCCTTGAAGCGATCAATGAAGCTCTGCATGTGCGCGCGCTGGACGTCCTGCTTCTCCTTCTGGGCGGCAAGGTGCTGCGTGCGTTCCGCGCGACGTTGCAGGTAGGTGTCGTAACCGCCCGCTTGCAGCACCAGCTTGGTGTTCTCCACCGCAAGGATGTGCGTCACCGACCGGTTGAGCAGGTCGCGGTCGTGGCTGACGATGATGACGGTGTGCGGATATTTGCGCAGATAGGTTTCGAGCCAGGCAGCGCCTTCGAGGTCGAGATAGTTGGTCGGCTCGTCCAGCAGCAGCAGTTCGGGCTGCGCAAACAGCACGCCGCCGAGCGCCGCGCGCATGCGCCAGCCACCCGAGAATTCCTTGCACGCGCGCGAGAGGTCGTTCTGCGTGAAACCAAGGCCGACGAGAATCTCCGCCGCCCGCGCCTCACCCGACCACGCATCAATGTCCGCAAGACGCTCGTGGATCTCGCCGATGCGGTTCGGATCTTCGCACGTGTCCGCCTCGCGCATCAGGCTCGCGCGTTCGACGTCCGCCTCAAGCACAACGTCGAGCAGCGTCTGGTCGTTGGCGGGGACCTCCTGCAGCACGAAGCCCATCTTGGCCCCGCGATTGATCCGGATCGTGCCATCGCCATTGCCCTCGCCCTTGGCGAGCTCTTCCCGGACGATCCGTAGCAGGGTGGACTTTCCCGTCCCGTTCCGCCCAACGAGACCGACTTTCCAGCCGTCCGCAATCTGCGCCGAAGCTCCCTCGAACAGGGCCCGGCCGTCGATCCGGAATGTCAGGTCATTGATCGTCAGCATGGCGGGAAAAGCGGTCCGGAACGTGGGAAGGACGGCCCCCTGAGCCATGCCCGGAAGCCCATTTTGCGCCCCGTATGACCGCTCCGCCGCGCTGCGTCAAACGTTCGGAGATGTGGGGAAGTCCTCCCTCGCCGAAGGCGGGGAAGGTGGCGGCGAGGCCGACGGTGGGGGCTGCCTGCAACGCGGGCGGACGAGCCCGCCTAGCCACAGGTCACCTTAGAGTTCCAGCGGATTTTTGGAGGCGGCGGGCTTGCACGCAGCAGGCGGCAGAGAGATTGTCCGCCCGCGCCGCCCCGGCGCAGGCCCGCTCTTCAGGCCCTATCCGGACTGAGTCATGGTCGCGCCCGACAAATCCAGCCGGAAATCCAAGATCAAGGACCCGCTGAGCCTGGAGACATGGCGCACCGCGGCGCTTGTCGCCGTGCTGGCGTGGGCGGGCGTCGGCGCCGACAGTCTGTCCTCAGCCAACTACGGCCCGGAGGAAGCCTACAAGGCGCTGCATCAAGGCGGGCACGAGCCGCTGGTGATCTGGCTGGCGCTGATCACGGCGCTGACCGTTCTGGTCATCTCGCTCGCCTATGTGCAGATCATCCGTTTGTTTCCGAACGGCGGCGGCGGCTACAAGGCCGCGACCCGCCTCGTCCACCCCTATGCCGGCCTTCTGTCCGGCTCAGCATTGGTAGTGGACTACTCGCTAACCATTGCGATCTCCGTGGCGGCCGCCTCCGACGCCATGTTCAACCTCGTCCCGCACGACTGGCTGCAGTACAAGCCCTTCGCGCTCGCGGGCGGCATGGGCATCCTACTTTTCCTGAACCTGCGCGGGGTGCGCGAATCCGTGATGGTGCTCGCGCCCATCGTGTTCGGCTTCCTCATCATCCACGTCGCGCTGATCGGCATGGGCCTTGCCGCCAGGAGTGACGTGCTGGTCGAAAGCGTCGTGCGTGCCGAAAAGCACGTCGAAACCGTTGTCCACGACCAGGGCCTGTGGGCGCTGATCGCCGTCATCGCCACCGCCTACGCCGCCGGCGCCGGGACCTATACCGGCATCGAGGCGCTGTCCGAGAACGCCCACAACCTGAAACAACCCCGGGCCCAGACTGGCGCCCGGGCGATGGCCCTGATCGCCATTTCGCTGGCCGTTCTGGCAGGCGGCATCATGCTGCTCTACACGGTCTGGCTGCCGCAGATGGTGGAAGGACGCACGCTCAACGCCGTGGTGTTCGACGCCACCCTGCTCAAGCTGTTCCCGAATGACGAGCTGGTCCGCCAGATCATCCTCGGCATCGCCATGGTGTTCGCAGCGACCCTGCTGCTGGTCGCGGCCTCGTCGGGCTTTCTCGGCGGTCCTGCGGTTCTCGCCTGGATGGCCATCGACAAATGGGCCCCGCACTCCTTCGCCCACCTCTCCAACAAGCTGGTCGCGCAGAACGGCGTCCTCACCATGGGCGTCGCCGCCAGCCTTCTGCTGTTGTTCACCGGCGGCCAGGTCCACAGCCTCGTCGTGCTCTATTCGATCAACGTCTTCCTCACCTTCAGCCTCTCGATCACGGGCCTTGTCCGCTACAACCTCACCAACCGTCGCGGCCGCCCGCCCATCAAATGGACCATCGACACCGCCATCTCGATGGTCGCGCTGCTGGTGGCCGGATCGATCCTGATCACCCTCTTCATCGCCAAGTTCAGCCAGGGCGCGTGGGTCGCGGTCGTCGTCGCGCTGTTGATCGCGGCCTGCGGTTATTGGGTGCGTGACCACTACCGCCGTTTTGACACGTCCATGGAGAAGACGTTCGAGGACCTCCTGATCCGCGACCCGGACGCCGCCATCGACATTCCCAAGCCGGCCGTGATGAAGCGGCCCGTCGGCATCGTCACCGGCCCCCACGGCGCAGCCGGCCTGCATGCCCTGATGCATGCCCAGCGCCTGTTCCGTGGCCAGTTCGACTCGGTGCTCATTATCTCCGCCGGCGAGGTCGACGCCGAAGCCTATGGCGGCCATGAAGCGCTTGAACGCCTGAAGACGCAGGTCGGCGAGCGCGCCGGCAAGATCGTCGCCTGGTGCCGCGACCATGGCATGCCCGCCAAGGTCTATAGCGGCTTCTCTACAGACGCTGTGGTCACCTTGGAAGAGCTCTGCCTCAAGGCGCGCGAGGCCTATCCGAACGTCATCTTCGTCGCCACCCGCGCGATGACCAAGCCGCACGGCTGGGCCTCCACCCTTCTCCATGGCGGCACTGCACTGAACCTCCAGCGCCGCCTGCATGCTCACGATGCTCCGCTCATCGTGCTGCCCATGCGCGTCGACATCGGCCCTGACACCATCCTCGCCCGCTTCAACCGCGATGGCGCTCCGTCGCCCGCTGCTGATGCTGCGCCAGAAGACGGCGCGGGCTGAGCGCTGCTTCGCATTCATCCTTCGAGATAGTCGCTTCGCGATCCTTCAGGATGAAGGCAAAACGCCGATGGTCCAAAAAGCAAAAGGCCCGACTGTTTCCAGCCGGGCCTTCGCTTGTCTATTCAGGCAGATCAGCTCTTGGCGATCGCCAGCCACGACTTGGCCAGCCAGGCCGCGCCGTTGTCGGACTTAATCGACTGCCAGGTTTTCGTGGCGTCGGCTTTCTTGCCGCCCTTGAACTGCGCGATGCCAAGGTGAAGCTTCACGAGATCAACCGCGCCAGCGTCCATCTCGCCCTTCTTGATGCCTTTGTCGAAGAGTTCGATCGCCTTCGCGTAGTTGCCCGCCGCCAGATAGGCTTCGGCGGCGAGACCAAACTGTTCGCCCGAGGCGCGGGTCGCGGCGGCGGCTTCACTTGCAGCAAGACCCGACGCCTTGTCCTTGGCGGCGGCGACCTTGGTCGTGTCGATAAGACCCTTGTTCTTCACGGCCAACGGATCGTTGGCTTTCACGAGCGCTTCCCAGACATTCGACGCTTCGATTACGTTGCCGCGCTTACGCGCCAGGTCGCCCATCTCGAAGAGTTCTTCCGGTTTCAGCTTGACGCCCGACGCCTGCAGCGCGCGGAAAACATCAAGACCCGCGACGCCGGTCTTGTAGTTCGTCTCCTTGCGCGAACGCTCGATCAGCATGCGCCAGTAAGTGTCGGTCTTGTAGATCGGCGCGATCTTTTCGACGACGCGATAGAACTCGTCGAGCTTGTTCTGGGCCTGCAGCGCGTTGAGCAGGATGTTGTACTGCGTCGCCGTCGGCTTGCCGGCCGCGATCGCCTTGTTGATGAAGGTCACGGCCTCCGGATAGTTCTTGGCCTCGAGCGACTTCTTGGCGACGAATGCCAGCTCGGTCGACGTGCCGCCGTAAGCAGCGATGTTGGCCTTCGTCTGGGCCAGCGCCTTGGCGCCATTGCCCGAGTCGGAATAGCGGCCGGCCAGCATCTGGTCGTAGTTCTTGACGATCGAGGACTGCAGACCGCCCGTCTGCTTGGCCTTCTCGATCGCGCTGATGCAACCTGCATGGTTCTTGATCGACGAATCGCAGCTGGCGGCGACGCGGATCTGCTCAAGCGCCGACTTCTGCTGCGTATTGGCGGCGTGCGGCCAGGCGGCGTCAGCCTTCGAGATCGCTGTGCTCCACTGGCGGCTGCTCAGCGCCGAGCTGGCCGCGTTGAAGTTCTCGACGAACTCCTTCTTCGCCTTGTTCTGCGCGTAAGCAGCAGGAGCGGCGACGAAGGAAGCGCTCGCCATTCCCAGCGCCGTCATCAGGCTCAGTCCCAGTGCGGGCAAGCTGTTGCGCATGGTTTTGCCGAACGTCTGCATAGTCAAACCTCCACCAACGGGCCGCCATCAACGGACGGGTCTTGTTTCCAGATAGGTCAGCGAGGCCGACCCTCAAACTGATTCACGCAGCTTCTACTGCGTAAGGCGGCGCCGAGCCCAAAAGCCCTGCGCCGCCTCAGTACACGCGGCGAAATACGGCGGGATCAAG